>MNXL01000021.1 GCA_001871755.1 Anaerolineae bacterium CG2_30_64_16 | reverse complement strand
GCAAGAAACTGACAAGAATCTTCTTATCGGCTGTTGGTAATGTAGCACACAATTCTTTGTCTGTCAAGCCCTTTGTTGACGAGTAGGTTATTATGGAAGCCCAGCCCAAAAAGCTCCTGGATCAGGCCTGCACTGAGCTGTGTCGAAGTGTCCGCGACGCGATCCGCCTCAAACACTATTCCATCCGCACCGAAGTGGCTTACGTGGATTGGATCAGACGCTTCATTCTGTTCCACGACAAGCGCCATCCCAGAGACATGGCCGGCCCCGAGGCATGTCCTGAGCTGTGTCCTGAGTTTATCGAAGGGCCTGTCGAAGGATCGCAGCCTTCCTCACCCACCTGGCCGTCGAAAAACACGTCGCCGCCTCCACTCAGAATCCCCGCACTGAGCCTGTCGAAGTGAGGCGCTCAGCGCCCTGCTCTTCCTCTACCGCGAAGTCCTCAAGATAGACCTGGATTTCCCTGGTGAAGCGAAGGAACCGCGACTTTTCCTATCGCACGATCACTGTGCGCGATGGTAAAGGCCAGCAGGACCACATCACGATGCTGCCCGACAGCCTGATTGCACCCCTCCAGCAGCATCTGCAACGCGTCCAACGCCTCCATGACGAGGATCTCGCCAAAGACTTGGGCGCCGTTTATCTGCCCAACGCCCTGGACCGCAAATACCCCAACGCCAGCCGCGAATGGATCTGGCAATACGTCTTCCCCTCCGACCGCCTCTCTGTGGACCCGCGTTCGGACGCCGTGCGTCGCCACCACCTGGACGAGAGCAGCGTCCAGCGCGCCGTCCACGCTGCCGCCAAAGCCGTTGGCATCCCCAAGCCCGTCAGTCCCCACACCTTCCGCCATAGCTTTGCCACCCACTTGCTTGAGAACCACTACGACATCCGCACCGTCCAGGAGTTGCTCGGCCATAAGGACGTGAAAACGACGATGATCTACACCTGCATCCTGAGCGTAGTCGAAGGGCACGTCCTCCAGCGCGGCGGCCTCGCCGTCCGCAGCCCTCTGGACTAGAGGAATCGCTCTCACCTCCATAGCGGGCATGGACGGCGCCTTTGGGCGCAGCAAGCGGCTTGCCAATGCAAGCTTGCCAATCAAGTGGAGTGCGGTATAATAGGCACAGTCGCTCATGAGGGAAAGGCCCATTGTGGTAGAGCTATGCTGCTGACAAGATTCGACCTGAATCCCGACCTGCCTGAGGAATTCGAGGAGATGCTCGACACATTCATCACCCGCGACGAGGATGAGGTGGAGATGTCTGCCTTCTTCCAGGCTTGGGCGCAGATTGAAGCAGGGCGTTGGGCTTCTGCCGAGGAGATCCATCTCTGGGGTGCGATCCAGGGCGACCGCCTGGTCTTTGCTGTGCCTGAAGGCCAACCGACAAGCCTTCAGGTCCGTGGCAACAGAATCGTTTTGGAAGACGGCCGGCGTATCGTGTTAGAGCTGATGCCCGGAGAACTCGTGCCAGCATAGTGCTTTTTGAGAGAAGCTGGGCTGGCCTGTATCAGAGAATCATGACCTGTGTGGTCCATTCCTGGGCTGCCGAGATCTACACCCTTGTCCTGAGCTTGTCGAAGGGCACGTTCTGCAGCGCGGCGGCCTGGCCGTCCGCAGCCCCCTGGACCACAACCTGTGAATGCCCACTCCAGACCCAACTTGCCATGCTATTTGCCATTTGCTATTTGCCATCTGCCATCTGCCCTTTGCCATCTGCCATCTGCCATCAGCCATCAGCCACCCGCCATCTGCCATCTGCCATCTGCCCATCACCACCATGACCGACTTCACCCTGCCGCCACCCGTGATCGACCCGAGCACGCTCCCGCCCGTCATCCTGACCTCGGAGCCGGGCTCGTTCGCACACCACACCCTTAAGGTGCGTGTGCCGGCCATCCTGCGCGAGACGATCGCGCTCAACGACTTCCCCGCCTCGATCCGCGCTGACCTGGACGCGCTGCACAGCGAGCTGGTGGACGGGGTGGTGCGCGGGTTGCGCGAAGACGCGGCCGACCGGGCGTTCTGGGACCCCGCGTGCGCGGCGTTCGTCGGCCGGAGCTGGCTCGACCTGCCGTGGTATTGGGCCGAGGCGTTCTTCTACCGCCGCGTGCTGGAAGCCACCCGCTACTTCCAGCCCGGACCCTGGCAGAGTTTCGACCCGTACGACGTCAAGAAGCGGACCGAGTGGGCGCCGAACGCGGCGCCCGCGGCCGTGGACGCCCTGCTGACTGGCCTGCCCGCTTCCCCCCCAAGAGCCTGCCCTGAGCTGGGTCCTGAGTTTATCGAAGGGCTTGTCGAAGGGTTGGGGGGTCAGGGGGGCGTTTTCATCCGCCGTGACGCCTGTCCTGAGGCTGGCGAAGGGCCTGGCGAAGGGCGCTTCGAACGCCTGCTCCACGCCAGCCTGTGGGGCAACCGGACCGATCTGAGCTACACCGTCGTCGCGCACACTTTGACACGGCTCAGTGCAGGCCTGGGCGCCACCGGCGAGCGGAGCGCCGAGCAGGCCAACTTGCTGATCGACGACACCGCGGCCGTCTGGGACCGCCTGACCGCGGCGCGGCGCGGCCGGTTGGCCATCCTGGCCGACAACGCCGGCACCGAGCTACTGATGGACCTGGCGTTGAGCGATGGGCTGCTGGCCGATGGCCTGGCCCAGGAGATCCACCTGCACCTGAAGCCGCAGCCGTTCTTCGTGTCGGATGCCATGCCAAAGGACGTGCTGGCCGGCCTGGCCGCGCTGCCGGCGGGCGGCCCCGCGGCCGCGGCGCTGGCCGCCCGGTTGCGGGCCTATCTGGCGGCCGGCCGCCTCCAACTGACAACCCACTGGCACTACGCCACCAGCCTCTTCTACTTCCAGCTCCCCGCGGACCTGGCCGCGGACCTGGCCCGGATGGACCTGGTGATCGTCAAGGGGGACGCCAACTACCGTCGGCTGCTCGGCGACGCGCACTGGCCACCGACCACGCCCTTCGCCCAGGCCACCGCCTATTTCCCCGCGGCGCTGGTCGCGTTGCGCACGCTGAAGGGGGAGATCATCGTCGGCTTACGAGAAGGGGAAGCGGAGCGGTTGACTGCCGAAGATCCGGCCTGGCTGGTCAACGGCCAGCGGGGGGTCATCCAGGCCCGGCGCGAGATCAGATCTCAGGAAACGTCAACCCAGGACCTGGGTCAGGGCCGCCGGTCCATTCGACAGTAGCCTGAGCTTATTAAGTACATTGCGGCCCAACACGACTTCTTCGCCCATGTCGTCACCAACGACATAAACCCCTGGCAGGGCAAGATCGCCGATTGCGACGTCAACAAGGTCAAGCCAGGAACAGGAGCCTGTCGCGGCCAGCAGCTACTTTAGCGAGTTGTGGGAGTATGGCTCGCTCATCAGCCAACCGCGCTACTCGATGTCCAGATCGTCGGGCTTCCCATCGTCTCCCTCCAACCCCAACGCCATCAAATACCCGCGCGCGCGTTCGGTCTTCGGGTAGCGGTTGACCAGCTTCCAGAACCGCGCGCCGTGGTTGGCCTCCAGCAGATGCGCCAGCTCGTGAACGATCACGTAATCGCGTACCCACGCTGGAACAGTCGCCATGCGGTGCGAGATGCGGATCGTCGCGGTGCTGGGGGTGCAACTTCCGTAGCGGTGCTGCTGATTGGTCACGTAGCGGATCTCTGCCCAGCGCAGGCGGTTGTTGAAGTACAAGCGGTTCAACTCCCGCGCGCGGCGCTCAAGGGCTTTGTCGTCAGCCGTCTCCGCAGCCTCGACATGGCGCAATACCCGCGTCCGCAGGTTCTCGATGATCGGCGCCAGGTCGGCGTCGGTCATGGCGCCCGGCGCGAGGATTTCCAGGACCGCGCCACCCTCGACAAGGCGCGCCGAGACGGTCTTCTGGCGCCGCGCGCTGCGAGTGATCCGAACGGTGGGGCTGTCTGTCGTGGTCAGTGGGTCTTTTGGCATGAAGTCATGATAGCACAGGTGAGGGGAACCACCCAATTCAGACCCGGTTGGCCGTAGCAGGGGGTCTCAGGTTGATCGCCCGGTGAGTTTGTGCTACACTGTAGCCATGCAAGACGCAGCCTATGACCGGAACGCTCGCTTTTTCGACGCCGACTATGCCGATTACCTGGACGATCTGCCGACGATCGAAGCGTTCGCCCAGCGGACGGGCGGGCCACTGCTGGAGCTCGGTTGTGGCACTGGCCGGCTGGCGATCCCCCTGGCCCAGGCCGGCTATCAGGTGACCGGCGTGGACCTCAGCCCGGCGATGGTCACCATTGCGAGAGATAAGGCCGCACGCGCGGGCGTAACCCAACGCGTCACTCTCATCCAGGGCGACTACACCGACACACCGCTGGGTGGACCCTACCGCCTGGCGTTCGTCGTCATGAACACGTTCTTGCACCTGCTGAGCCAGGCGGACCAACTGGCCGCACTCCGGCATTGGGCGGCGCATCTCACGGCCGGCGGGCTGCTGCTGATCGACGTGATGTACCCCGACGTGGCGCACCTGGCCAGCTTCGACGGCCGCCTGGAGCTGGAGAAGTCGTGGACCGACAAGGAGACAGGCCACACCGTGATGAAACAGCTCGCTCGCACGGTGGATCTGGCCGAGCAGACCCTGCACGTCACCCTGGTGTACGACGAAGTGGCCCTCGACGGCCAACTGCGCCGCATCCTGGCCCCCTTCGATCTGCGCTATTTGTGGCGCTTCGAGGCCGAGCTCTTGTTGAAGCAGGCCGGATTCGCCCTGGAGGCGATCTACGGCGATTGGGGGCTGTCCCCTTTTGAAAGCACCAGCGACCGGATGATCCTCGTTGCCCACCTGCGGCGGTGAGGCTTCCCATTCAAGGAGGTGAAGATGTTGAACGCCAGACTTCGCAGCTTTATCATCGTACTCGCCCTGATCGCAATGGCGCTGGGCCTCGGCGGCTGTCGCAAGCAGGAGACCACCGCGACGCCGACCCCGGCCGCCCAAAGCGCGCCATCCCAGCAGTCGCTGCCCCTGGTTGGCAGCGAGAACTCGCCCCTGCCCACCCCGAACACGACCACATCGCCCGTCAACCCGTAGTTGTCCGATCCGCGCGTCTTCCTGGAACCAGGTTTCACGCAGAAACCTGGTTCCTCTTCGCGCAGTACGGGAACCTGGCACAGCCGCCCAACGTCTACGGGAAGTCAAGTCCAGGTAGATCACGGTTTGCTCCCGCCTGATCCGCGATCGGGCGGGTCACGGACCAGCCCGGAGCTTGAAACTATGATCTACTGAGTCCACCGAGTTAGTGAAAGGAATACCCCACGATGTTCAAAAGACAGGCATTGACCATCTTGTTGCTCGCGGTGGTCGCCGTGAGCGGCGCGTTCGGGCCACGAGCGCTAGCGGAGAAAGTCCTCGCCCAGGGGACCGGCCCCGAATTGGCGGTCTACAACCAGGGCATCGCATTGGTGAAGGAGGCCCGTACCCTGACGCTGGCCCAGGGGGTGCAGCCGGTGACCATCACCGACGTGGCCGCCCAGATCGACCCCACCAGCGTCCACTTCAAGTCACTCACCGACCCGGCCGGCACGACCGTGCTGGAGCAGAACTTCGAGTACGACCTGGTCGGCGCGGACAAGCTGTTGAGCAAATACGTCGACCAGCCGATCCAACTGATCACCAACGACGGCGCCGCGTACGAGGGCGCCCTGCTCAACGGCAGTGGCGACATCATCTTGCAGGACAAGGATGGCCAGGTGCTGGTGGTCAACCGCGGCAGCGTGCGCGACTTCACCTTCCCTAAGCTGCCCGAAGGACTGATCACCCGGCCATCGCTGGTCTGGCTGGTGGATGCGCAAGAAGCCGGCGAACAGCGGGCCGAGATCACTTACATGACCAACGGCATCGGCTGGCAGGCCAACTACGTCTTGCTGCTAGCCCGGGATGACCAGACCCTGGACCTGAACGGTTGGATCACGTTGGACAACCACAGCGGCGCGACCTATCGGGACGCCAAACTCAAGCTGATCGCGGGCGACATCAATCAGGTGCGCCAGGGGCAACCCGAGCAGGTGTACAAGGTCATGGCCGAGGTGGCCGCGCCCACGCCCCAGGTCGCGGAGCGGGGATTCTTCGAGTACCACCTGTACGAAGTTCAGCGGCCCGTGACCATCAAGGACAACCAGACCAAGCAGATCGAGTTCGTCACGGCCACGGGCGTGCCCGCGGAGAAGTTCTTCGTCTACGACGGCGCGCAAGGCTACAGCTTCTGGGGCGGGCTACAGACCGATCCCGGCTACGGCGCGGATACCGGCGTCAAGCAGGTCAAGACGATGCTGCAATTCGACACCGGCGAGGAGGGTGTCAACGCCCAACTGCCCAAGGGTGTGGTGCGGGTCTACCAGGCTGACGTGGATGGCAGCGCTCTGCTGGTGGGCGAGGACAGCATCGAGCACACACCGAAGGACGAGAACGTGCGCCTGTACATCGGCGATGCCTTCGACATCGTGGGCGAACGCATCCAGACGAACTTCGCTCAGCTCGGCGACAAGACCATCGAGGAAAGCTACGAGATCACGGTGCGCAATCACAAGGCCGAGGCTGTGCAGGTGCGCGTCGTCGAACACCTCTACCGCTGGAGCGATTGGGAAATCGTCGCTGAGAGCGCCGAAGAGAGCGCCGAGCACACCAGGCTGGACGCGCAGACCGTGGAGTGGCGGCTGGATGTGCCGGCGGATGGCGAGGCAAAAGTCACCTACACCGTGCGGTATCGCTGGTAGGTTGGGCGAAGGGGGCAACGGATAGAAGCGGATAAACGGATGGCTACCGCTGCCCATCCGCTTATCCGTTTTTGATCCGCTGCCGTTCACCCCTGCGCCGGGGTCGCGCTGGCTTCCGGGGTGGCGGTCTGCTCGGGGGTCGGCGTAAAGGTGGGCACGGCGGTTGGCCGCGCGGGGCAGTCACCCGGCGCGCTCTTGCCCAATCGGGCCAACGACCTGCTCTCGAAAAGGCTGGCGAAGTCCGCGTTCAGCTTGTCCCGGTCTTTGATCACCAATACCCAGGCGCCCTGTTCGGTGATGTACGGCTCCAGGGCATCGTCGCCCAGGGTGAGACCGTGCACATTCTCGGGCCGCAAGCCGATGCCGAGCCTGGCCAGCTTGACCACATCGAGCACGTTCAAGTCCGTGGTGAAGGTGTGCGCCAACGCCTTCCACAGGTCAGGGATGCGCGGGATCACGTCCAACTGGAGCGCGCGGTTGCGGATGGCCCAGATCAACTGCTGCTGGCGCTGCGCCCGGCCGAAGTCGGATGTGACGTACCGATAGGTGGCGAATTTCTTGGCAGTCACCCCGTCGAGCAGACTGTCGCCCGCTGGCAATTCCCAGTCCACGACCCCGTTGGGTGAGTTGTCGTCAGGAGTGCGCTCGTAGAGCGGACAGTCCAGCGTGACGGTGACCCCCCCCAACGCGTCCACCAACTCCACCAACCCCTCCATCTTGACCCGCACGTAGTGCTCTGACGGGATACCCAACGTTTCGGTCATGACCCGTCTGAGCAGCGCCGGTCCACCGCCGGGATATTTGCTGCTCACACCGTAGTAGTCCGCCTGATTGATGCGGCCCTGGCCGTAGCCGGGAATCTCCACGTAGAGGTCGCGCGGGATGTTGACGATGCCGACCCGCCCGCCAGCGTGATCGATGGCCACGACCATGATGGTATCGGTGCGCCAGCTCGGATCTGGGTCCCCTTCCCGATGATCGACACCCAGGACCAGGTAGTTGTCAGTGAACTCCAACAGCGACGGGATGGCCGTCGCTGTAGGCGTGACGGTGGGGGTCTGGGTCGGCGTGGCAGTGCGCGTCGCCGTCGGCGTCGAGGTCGGCGCGGCCGTCCTGGTCGCGGTGGGCGGCACTGCGATTGTCACGTTGATCTCGACCGGCGGCGTGGCCGTCGGCAAGGTGACAGTCGGGACAGGCGTCCCCTGGCACCCGACCATCAGAGCCAGAGTGGACAGGACAAGCCCCAAGAGCAGCCTCTCAAGACGAATTCGGAAGTGTTTCGTGGTCATCCTCACTAGTAGTCTACCTGATCTTGTAACCGATCATGCGCAAGAAGTCCTTGCGCCAGGCCACGCCGTCCTCACCCTCGACGCCCGCGGGCCGGCCGCCATCGATCACACCCAGGATACCGCGGCCCTGGGCGCTCTCCGCCAGGATCACCTGCACAGGGTTGGCTGTGACGCAGAAGATCGTCGCCACCTCCGGCGTCATCTTGATGGCGTTCAGCACGTTGATCGGGTACGCATCGCGGAGGAACAAGATGAAGCTGTGCCCGGCGCCCAACGCCAACGCGTTGCGCTCGGCCAGCGCCTTGAGCGCGTCGTCGGTCCCGGTAGATCGCACCAGCGTCGCGCCTGACGACTCGCAAAACGCCAGCCCGAACCGCGCGCCCGGCACCGACGTCACCATCGCCTCGTGGATATCCTCCACGGTCTTGATGAAGTGGCTTTGCCCCAGGATGAAGTTCAGGCCCTCGGGGTTTTCAATCTGCAGCAGTTTGAGTTCAAAAGGGATTTCGGACATGTTTCCTCCTGTGGCTGGATACTGGGAATTAGGGATTGGGGATTGGGGATTGGATGCTCGACGCTGGACGACACTCGTTGCTCGATACTCGATGCTCGATGCCGGTATTCACCCACTTCCCGCTTCCCGCTTCCAGCTTCTAGCTTCTAGCTTCTAGCTTCTAGCTTCCAGCCTCCAGCTTCCAGCTCCCAGCTTCTAGCATTAGGCTTGACCAGCACCTTAAAAACTGCATAACTGGAATCAGGTAGCTGGCGCCACCTCAAAACGCAAGCGCCGGCCATCGCGCCAGTGCAGGTCCGCCGCATTGCAGCGCTGACAGGTCGCCACCATGGCCCGCTGCTGCTCCGGATAGCGGTACGGCTCAAACACGACCGTGATCTGCTCCGCCTCCCAGGTCACCCGCCCCGCCTTGCGATAGAGCAGTTCGGTCGCGGTGTCTAGCTCCAG
>MNXL01000246.1:2583-8502 GCA_001871755.1 Anaerolineae bacterium CG2_30_64_16 | reverse complement strand
TTGGCCGTGCTCAATACCCAATACCCAATACCCAATACCCAATACCTCCTATCCGCTACAAAGTCGTCGCCAACCTCCCCTACTACATCACCTCCGCCGTCATCCGCCACCTGTTGGAAGCCCCCTACCCACCCGAACTGCTGGTGCTCACCGTGCAGCGCGAGGTCGCGGCGCGGATGGTCGCCGCGCCGCCGGAGATGAGCCTGTTGGCGCTCGGCGTGCAGTTCTACTGCTCGGCCGAGATCGTGGACCGCGTCCCCGCGGCCGCGTTCCACCCTGTGCCCAAGGTGGATTCGGCGGTGGTGCGGCTGATGCGGCGGGCCGCGCCGGCCGTGCCGGGGGTGACGGCCGAGGCGTTCTTCCGGGCGGCCCGCGCCGGATTCAGCCAGCCGCGTAAGCAGTTGCGCAACTCGCTGGCGGCCGGGCTCGGCGTGGCCCCGGCCCAGGCCACCGAGTGGTTGGAGACGGCCGGCATCGCCCCTCAGCGCCGCGCCGAGACGTTGACGCTGGCCGAGTGGGGGGCGCTGGCGCGTACCATCGACGACGCAGACGCTACCTGAGCCATCGTGGCGGACTTCGGCGAGACTTCGTCGAGCTCAGTCGAGACGCTTAGTCGAGCCGTCACAGATATCATCGTGAGGCCCCCCTGAGCCTGTCGAAGCATGTCCTGAGCTGAGCCGAAGGGCATGTCCTGAGCTGAGCCGAAGGGCATGTCCTGAGCTGAGCCGAAGGGCATGTCCTGAGCTGAGCCGAAGGGGGCGCTGTCGAACGGCGGCCACAGCCTGCCCCGAAAAATTGAGAAGATACACCAAACGTATCTTCTCAATAACTTGGGAGAGAGCGGTGATACTCAGGGCAGGGGAGCGCGGCCCCCGCTTTGGCCGTTGAACTGTCGCTCTTGCTGAAATCCGTGCTTGACGGAAGAATCGCTTTGTGCTATAGTGCAGGTGTAAATAAACCGGGCAACCGGTTTTCTCCCGCCCAACGAAAAGCCGCCGGAATGGTGGCCTGTCTGGCTTGTCCAGACTAGTTGGGCGGGTTTTCGTCTGGCTGATACTGCCAAACCGTTATCTTGTCGTGCACCAAGTCAAAAAAGCTCCTATCGCTTGCACTCACCGCGCGCATGAGAGCGCCGGCTACCATGTCTGCGCACTGAATCAAGTTGTCTCCCCTCGATCGCTTCAGCAAGATCCTCTTGAAAGGCCGGATAGTCTGACCTTCGCCTTGCACTTTCAATCGAGATCGCAGTTCCCGCAGCGTGGTCTTGGAAGCGCCGAACCGATCCAGAACCAGGATTGTATCGCCGAGTTCGTTGGCGGGTATCCGCCCTATCAACTCGGCAAAGCAGAGAGCGTGGAAACCCACATCTGACGCGCTTCGCCACCCTGCTGACAACTGGCCCTTATCCACGACCAGCGCATATCCGACAAACTGATGCGATTGCAGTGCTGCCAGAAAAACTCGCCGATTCGCCGCGGAAGTCTTATGGAATTTGAACTCGATGCCCGGGGGCAGTTCGAGCTGTTGCCGTAGGCGGTCGACGCGGTCTCGCAGAGGCTCAGGATCATCGAGCAACAGCAACAAGACCACCAGATAATGGCTGGATCCCCGGTCGAAGGTGAACCCCGGATCGCCTGACTCATCGCCAAAGGCGTACCGGTAGGCCATGACGCATCCTCCATGCTGGATGTTCAGGCGGGGGACAAAAATGGTGCGCAGTTGAGGCGCCTCTCGATGCGAATATAGGTGATAGTAGCCCCTTCGCGCGCGCTCGGCGCCAATGCGCCTTAGCGTTGCACCAGGCTCAGCAGCGCGATGATCCCAAACGCGACGATGACGGCGCCCGACACCCGATTCACCCACGTCAGCGCCCGCGTGTCGAACCGCGCGCGAAACAGGCTGACCCCCGCGCTCAACGTCAGCCACCACAGCGCCGACCCCGCGAAAACCCCCAGGATCAACGCGACCGCCAGGCCGTAGTTCCCGCCCGTGTTCGCCAAACCCAGCCCTGCAAAGATGGCCGCAAACGACAGGATCGTCATCGGGTTGGTGAGCGTGAGGAAGAAGGTGGACGTGTACGCGCCGGGCAGCTCTGATCCAGGTGCGCCGGCTGCGTCCTTTGCGGGTTTCGCCAGCCACGTGCGGACACCAAGATAGCAGAGGAACGCGCCGCCGATCAGCCGCAGCCAGGTTTGGTGATCGGTCAGCAGCGCTGAGATGAAGGTCAGCCCGAAGCCGGCGATGCTGCCGTAGAGCGCGTCGGCCGTCGCCGCGCCCAGCCCGGACACCAATCCGGCCGCGCGCCCCTGCGCCAGGGTGCGCCGGATGCAGAGGACGCCGATCGGCCCGACCGGGGCCGCGATGGAGAAGCCGAGGATCACGCCTCGGAGCAGGAACGGCCAGGCTGGGGTCATGGACTCATCGCTGTAGATCCCCACAGCGACCCTGGATTATCGAGAGGATACGCTGGGAGCGCTTGATGGGTACGCATCGGTGACCTGTTCCTCGTTCTCGGCGCGATCGGCGTACACGCCGCGATAGGCCGGCGGCAACATCCCGGCCAACGTCAACATCAACTGATCCGTGTACGCCTGGAGTTCCGCGGTGCGGGCACGTTCAGCCTCCGGCCGCAGGTGGATCGGCTTCGCGATGCGAACGTGAATCTGCGGCCGGCGAAAGCGCCGCCAACTCCCCAACGCCCGCTCGTGCCCCCAGGCCGCGACCGGCAGGATGGCTGCGCCCGACCGGCTGGCCAGATAGGCCGCGCCGTTCTTGCCCTGTCCCAGTCCGCCGGTGCGACTACGCGTGCCTTCCGGCGCGACGGCCAGGGCCCGGCCGGCCTTCAGAATAGCGAGCGCCTGGGCCAGGGCGCCGCGGTCCGCCTCCCCGCGTTCCACGAAGATCGCCTCGGTGGCCAGCTCTATCAGCCGGCCACCCAGTTTGCCCTCCCATTTCTCGGCCACAAAGACGCTTATCCAACGGGGGATCACGATGCCCACCACGGGGATGTCAAGGGCATGCAGGTGATTGGGCGCGATGATCAGCGGCCCGCTGGCAGGCACGTGCTCCAGGCCGCGGACTTCCAGCCGCGTGAGCGCGCGCAACAACAACCAGCCGACGCGCTGGAAGATGCGAAAAAGCAAAGGGGCGTCAGTTGCGATTTTTGTCACCAGTCCATCAACTCGGGTTGGGTGTCGGCGTGGGCGCGCGGCGTCCCAAGACATCCACCCGGAAACTGGCCACCGGCCCCCCGGCCGGCGTCAACTGCATGGTAAAGGTGGTCTGACCCCCGCGCGGGATCACGTTGTGGTCGGGCGGGCCGCGCCGCGTGCCGATCACCCGGCCCAGGGAATCGTAGATCGTGACGGTGACGGACACCCCGATGGCGTCTTCCGGGCCGGTGTTGGCGATGGCGCCGCGCACCGTGTACGCGGCGTAGCGCTCCCCTTCTCCCTGCGCATCGCGCACCTCCAGATCGCGGTAGTAGCTGCCGACGTACCCGCGCACGCCCAGCCACGGCTCGGCCAGGTAGCTGTCGAAGCTCGCTGGCGGTTCGAGGAAACGAACCGCGAAGGGCGCGCGGCCGCCTGGCGCGATGAGATCGATTTGCGCGTACTCCTGCGTCTGGGCCAGCACCTGGCCGTCTTTGTCAAGCAGGCTGATGGTCACGGCTGCTTGCTCCAGGTCGACCGGTGTGGTGTTGTGGACCTCGCCAAAGCACCACAAGCCGCCCAGCGGGGTCTGGCTGAAAGACACGTTCTCCACGGCGAAGGGCAGGGGCGTTGGGGTCGGTGTGGGCGTTCCCGCAGCGGCCAGATCCTCTCTGGGGATCACCAGCTCCTGGTTGATCTGCAGCGTACGGGGATCGGTGATGCCATTGACCTCCTGCAAACCCTGGACCGAAACGCCGAACTGCCGGGCGATCTTGAGCAGGCTGTCTCCACGTTGGATCACGTAGATGATCGGCGTGGGCGTGAGGGTGGGCGTGGCTGTAGGCGCCGGTGTGTACGGGGCCGGCGTTGCAGTGGGACGAATAGTCGCCACCTGTGTCAGCCCGATGGTGGCGGTGGCCGTGGCCGTTGGGGTGACGCGCGTGATGACCTGTCCGCACCCGGCCATCGCGAATAGCGGGAGCAGGAGCAACAGCAAGAATCCGATAGGGCCTGACCCATGAGATGCTTGCTTTCTGTGCAAGGATTTCTCTATCGGCTTTCGCCGCTTTGGTTCCAGATCGTCCGGGTTAGGATGTTTCAAGGCAAACTCATGTCGATGGGGTGGTGGCAAGGATCTTCAGTCGTGGATTATACACGAAGTGGGGCAGACCAGCAACACACTATCCGTCATTCCCGCGTACGCGGGAATCCACGGGAATCCAGGCTGTGGCAAACTGGACACCCGCTTGCGCGGGTGTGACGAGGTGTATCAGCCGTCATTCCCGCGTACGCGGGAATCCACGGGAATCCAGGCTGTGGCAAACTGGACACCCGCTTGCGCGAGTGTGACGAGGTGTATCAGCCGCCGCGGGCCATAGCGGGCAGGTACGCGCGCCAGTAGGGCCGGTCCCCGAAATTCACAACCATCTGTGGCATCAACTCGGTGGCCTTGATGGGCACCTCGTTGGCGGTCGTCGAGAAGTGGCCCGGGATGTCGATCTGGACCAGCAAGTAGTTGCCTGGCAGCACGTTTTCGATCGAGTAGTTGCCGCCCTCGTCGCTGAGCGCGCGTGCCAGGACGATGTCATCGCTGCCGATCTGGCCATCGCGATCGCCGTCCACGAGCAGCATGATTTCGACACCGGTGATACCCGACTCACCCTCGTCGGCGAGGCTGTTGCGGTTCAAGTCATTCCACACCCGGCCGAGGATGTGTAGGGTGACGGGGGTTGTCGTGGGCGTTGCGGTGGGGGTGGATGTCGGCGTCAGCGTCCGGGTCGCGGTCGCGGTGAGCGTGGGAGTCGCTGTGGCGGTGGCGGTTGGGGTCGCGGTGGACGTGGGCGTCTCGGTTGGGGCAAGGCACGCCGGGAATTGCGGCGCCAGCACAGAGTTGGCGTTTACAGAGACGGCCAGCTCCGCCGCCGTCACGATGACGAACCCGGCCGGCGGGTCCACCTGCATGCGGTACGTGCCGGGTGTGATCTCCGTGAATTGGAAGAGGCCGTTGTCCAGGGTGACCTGTTTCGAGATGGGTTGACCGGCGGCACTCTTGAGGTAGGCGATCGCATCACGCAGGGGGATGTCCCGCCCCGGCTCGTAGTCGCCGCCGTCCGCCCCGATGTCCCAGAAGACCAGCCCTGTGACCGCTCCCGTCGAGGGGGTGGCGGTCGAAGTTTGGGTGGCGGTCGATGTGTTCGTCGGTGTCGATGTAGCCGTGGGTGTCGCGGTCCACGTCGGCGTGTGCGTCGGGGTGGAGGTCGCAGTCGGTGTGTCAGTGGGCGTGGCCGTCTGGGTAGCGGTCGCCGTGTTCGTCGGGGTCGCCGTCGAAGTCGAGGTCGCGGTTGGCGTATGGGTGCTGGTCGGCAGCGGCGTCCAGGTCGGGGTTGGCGTGCCAGTGGGCGTGGCCGACGGCACGGGTGTGGGTGTTGGCGTAGCGGTCGCGGTGTTCGTCGAAGTCGCCGTTGCGGTCGGCGTACGGGTGCTGGTCGGCAGCGGCGTCTCGGTCGACGTAGGCGTTCGGGTGACTGTCGGCGCGCTCGTGGCAGTGCGCGTGGCGGTTGGCGTTGCGGAGGGCATGGGCGTGGCCGTTCGGGTCGGCGTGCGCGTCGGGGTGGCTGTCGGCGTGTTGGTTGTTGTGCGCGTGGGCGTGGCCGTGCGCGTGGCGGTCGCGGTGGGCGTGTGTGTGGCGGTTGAGGTCGCAGTTGCTGTAGGCGGCGCCGTACCCGGCGGCGCCGTGCCCGGCGGCAGCGTGGCTGACGGCGTGGCT
>MNXL01000246.1:0-2558 GCA_001871755.1 Anaerolineae bacterium CG2_30_64_16 | reverse complement strand
CATCCGCCGCATTGCTGGTGGGTGTCGGGGTGGGGAGCGTGCTCACCAGGCGTAGTTCACCGAAGGCGCTGGCATCGCCGATGGTCGTGTCACCTCGCCACACCATGTGATCGTCCCGGCCTTCCCCGGTGTCGTCGTCGTTCAGCCCCACGTTGAACCCCAGCAGCCTGTCAGCAACCAGGGCGCCGCTCCCGTGCACGCTGGCCGGCAGATAAAACTCGACGCTCCACCCCTGGGTTGTGGTGGTGATGCTGGCTGTGGCCGTGACAACCGCCTGGGTACCGAAGTCAGTGATCGTGCCATCTACAGCGATGGTGAACTGGTGGTCGTCTGTGCTGCCCCAGACCCAGCCGTCTCTCAACCCATCCAGTGCAAACTCGACGCCGTCGTCGAGCCAGATCGAGCTGCTGTCCCGCACCAACTGATCGTCGGTGATGGTGGCGGCCAGCGTCAGGTCATCCGCCTGCCAACCGCACCACACGGTCGCCGAGAGGTCGGTCGGGTCCGGGCCGGGCAGGTGGTCCACGTAGTCGGCCGTGGTCCGGTCTACGGTCAGAGTCGGGAAGTCGGCCCACTCATCCACTGCGCCGTCGGCCACAAAATCGGCGGGCAGGGGCGGGCAGTCCAACGTGCGGATCCTCGGGATTGGAGTCGGGGTCGGGCCGGCCGTTGGTGTCCGAGTCGGGGTCGGGCTGGGATTCGCAGTCGTTGTCGGGGTCGGGCTGCGGTTGGGATCGGGTGTGGGTGTCCAGGTCGGGGTGGCCGTGGCAAGCGGGCGGTCCAGCGAGATCACCTGCACGAAGTGGATCGTCTCGTCCCCATCGCCCCGGCTCCAGATTCGAAAATCGCTGCCGGGATATTTGCCGCCGCCCGGCTGGCGGTTGGCAAAGCGCGCGTCATCCAGGGTGAAGGAGATCAGGCGCCAGGCGCCGGTATCGGACTTGGTGATCACACCGGCGCTGCGGTAGATATCGCCGGTGCTGTCGTACTGTAGCTCCCAGCTATCGGCGCCTCGATCCAGGTAGGTAACGTTGATTGTGACCCGATTGACACCGTCATAGAGGTATCCGTCGTCCACGTTGAGGTACATGTACGGGTTTCCGGTGGCCTGGTCGGTGCGTCGGGTGTAGCGGCCCTCGGGAGCGGTCCCCACATTCCAGAGCGGCGCTGTCTTCCCCCCGGGCGCAACGTCATTCTGGTAGAGCCAGAACTGGTAGTTGCCCCATTGTGGGAACCAGGTGTACTGCGTCTCCCGCATCGCGACCCAGACACTGGGAGTATCGGCGAGGGTACGGCCGGCGTGCGCGTTCGCAAACGCCAGCAACCCCCACCGTTCCGGGTCCTTGACCTGCCTGTCGTCCACCAGGATGTAGTCCGGGTGTTTGTCAAGGCCGTTGTAAAGTCGCCACATGGTGGTTGTCAGGTTATTGTCAGGGGAAGCTACCGTGCTCTCCCAAGCCAGCACAACCTGATCTCCCCACTTGAGCATCGGATCGTACTGGCCAGTTCGATAGATCGAGAGTTTCGGATCGTCGACGATCAGGCTGTCGCCATCGGTTGTCAGGCCGCTGTGTTGAAGACCAACCCCGCGTTCTGCGGCATAGTCGGTGACGATCAGCCGTTCCTGCGTCTTCAGGAAGCGCGGGGCATACTCCATGACCAGTTGGGTGTCCGGGAAGGCCAGCGCGTAGGCATCGACCACCTGTTTGACGTACTCGATCCAGAGATTGCTGGTCAGTCCCGCAGCCTGCAAGCAATCGTTGTAGTTCGAGGCGACTGGCTGGGTCTCGCCGAAAAGCCCGACCCCGATTTCGAGAAAGGCGATCCGCGGGTCCCCGTTGTATTGCTGGCCGATCGCCTGGACGAATTTCCAGTACTCCTGCTGATAGCCCGGGTCCCAGTATTTGGGGATGGTCTCACCGTCGCAAACGACTTTGGCCATCGGGTAGAGCTGGAAGACGTAGTCCGGCACGCCGATGCCGCCACAGCATGGCCCGTCGTAGGGGTCGATGCCGATCGCCGCGGGCTTCCCGGACAAGGCTTCTTTCGCCAGCCAATTCTCCAGCCATGACCAATCGTACTGATCGGGACCGGTCTGGACCCTCTTCCATTGCGGGGTGATGTGCCCACCGACGATGGGATAGATCGTGGGATCCATGTAGGTGTAATCGTAGAACACGTAGACGCCAGGCCGGCCGGCGTGGGGGCTGTTGATCAGAGTAGCGGGTTGGTCTTGAGGTTGGGCAGCCACCACTGACGAAGCAGACGCAACCCAGGCCGCGGCGCCTGGCCCGACGAGGAAGGCGGCGCCGATGAGTGATGCGGTGACGGCGAGCATGACTAGCAGGTTGGTTTTGCGCATGAACGGGTACTCTCAATGGTGGGCGAGAATTTATCACCTCAGGGCCTAACCCACGAGATCCTTGTTTTTTGTGCAAGAATTCGGTGAGCAAGATTGGCGCCTTCTTGGTTCCGGCTTGTCCGGGTTAGGTGGTAAGATGCCGGCAGCATGTCTGCACCTGGCTGTCCCAATGGGCTCTTTAGGGCTAAGGACTAAA
>MNXL01000030.1 GCA_001871755.1 Anaerolineae bacterium CG2_30_64_16 | reverse complement strand
CACAGCCACCCCGGATTATTGAGAGGATACGGCGGCGTGTTCTGCAACTGCCAAAGGACTTACGCCCAACTGTAGTAAGGCTGGACAGACGCTGGAGAGAGCGCCAATGGAAGCCAGACCCTCGCCGGCCCAGGCGTACGCGATTGCGGCGGCGATCCTGCTGCTGTTTCTGGTCATGCTGAACAACGCCGTGGCGATGCTGGTGGTCTCCATAATCGGCCTGGCGGCCGGCCTGTTGATCGCGCGGCGTGGCGAGATGGGGCGGCCAGCGGTGATCGCGATGGCCGGGTTCGCGGCGGCCTTGGCCTTCGCGGTGGTGATGCTGCTGCGGGGATAGCGTAGTGCGCCGGGCAGTGCGCCATGCGAAACGTAAAACGGAAAACGTAAGACGGAAGAGGGGTGCATCGTGCCAGATTCCCTGACCACAAACGGCGTGCCCCCGCCCACCGCGGTCATCATATTTGGGGCCAGTGGTGATCTGACCCAGCGCAAGCTGGTTCCCGCGCTCTACACGCTGGCCTTCGAGGGGCGCTTGCCCGCGCACTACGCGGTGATCGGCGTGGCGCGCAGCGAGTTCGATACCGCCGCGTTCCAGGCGCACCTCCGGGGTGGGGTCGATGAAAACGCCCGGTTGGGCCGCCAGGCCGCCGATGCGTGGGCCGAGTTTGCGGCGCACGTGTGCTACTTCCAGGGCGATTACGACGACCCCACGACTTACACCGGCCTGGCGCAGCGGCTCACCGAGCTGGATGCGATGCACGGCACCGGCGGCAATCACTTGTTCTACCTGGCCACGCCACCGCAGCTCTACCCGATCATCGTGGCGCACCTGGGCGCGGCCGGGCTCAACCGGGGCCCTGGCGGCTACGTGCGCATTATCATCGAGAAACCGTTCGGTAACGACTTGCCCAGCGCGCGAGATCTGAACCGGCAGGTGCACGAGGTCTTCGATGAGAGCCAGGTGTACCGGATCGACCACTACTTGGGGAAAGAAACGGTCCAGAATCTGCTGGCCTTCCGCTTCGCCAACGCGATCTTCGAGCCGCTTTGGAACCGCAACTACGTGGACCATGTGCAGATCACCGCGGCGGAATCGGTCGGCCTGGGCCAACGCGCCGGCTACTACGACCGGGCGGGTGTGCTGCGAGATGTGGTGCAAAGTCACCTGCTGCAACTACTGACGTTGACCGCGATGGAGCCGCCCGCGGCCTTCGACGCCAAGTTCCTGCGGGATGAGAAGGTGAAGGTGTTGCAGGCCGTGCGGGCCATGGGATCGGAGGAAGTGGCCGCGAGCACGGTGCGCGGGCAGTATCGCACCTATCGCGATGAGTCTGGGGTGGCGCCCAACACCACTACCGCGACCTATGCCGCGCTGCGGCTGTTCGTGGACAACTGGCGCTGGCAGGGGGTGCCGTTTTATCTTCGGTCGGGCAAGTTGATGCCGGCGAAGGTGACAGAGATCACCGTCCAGTTCAAGGAGGTGCCGCACAAGCTCTTCCCGCAGCCGGCCGCGGGCGCACCGCCGGCCAACTTCCTGAGTTTCTGCATTCAGCCTGACGAGGGGATGCATCTGCGCTTCGAGACCAAAACGCCTGGGGCCGGGATGCGGATGCGGTCGGTCGAGATGGACTTCCACTTCGGCGACGAGTTCGGCGCGGCTGCGCTGCCCGATGCTTACGAGCGGCTGCTGTTGGACGCGTTGATCGGGGATGCATCCCTGTTTGCCCGCGCCGACGAAATCGAGCTGAGCTGGCAGATCATGGACCCGATCCAGGCGGGCTGGGACCGCGAGTTCGCGGCGGCGGCGGAGGGGTGGCGCACGGAGACCGCGCCCCCGCTGGAGTTCTACGAGCAGGGCACCTGGGGGCCACCGGGCGCCGATCGCTTGTTGGCCAGGTCGGGCCGGCACTGGCGGTTGGGCTGTCACGACGCAAACAGCCAGTAGCCGGCGCGCGCGATCCAGAATGGTATCCTCTCAGTTTTTCGGGGTATGCTGTGGCCCCCAGATCATTGAGAGGATACCCAGAATGCAATCCGAGGCGCAGAAAGTCATGAGCAAATCGGAAATCCACGTCTTGCCCGACCCTGACGCGCTGGCCCAAGAAGCCGGGCGGCGTTTCATCGCGAGCGCGAGCGCGGCCATTTCCGCCAGCGGCCAGTTCAACGTGGTGCTGGCCGGCGGCTCGACCCCGGCCGGACTCTACCGCTTGCTGGCCCAGGCGCCCTGCCGGGACAAGGTGGACTGGTCCCGAACCTTTGTCTACTTCGGCGACGAGCGCTGCGTCCCGCCCGATCACCCGGACAGCAACTATCGCATGGCACGGGAGACGTTGCTCGACCACGTGCCGCTACCCTCGGCGAACATCTTTCGAATGCCTGGCGAGCTGGATCCCGTGGCTGCTGCGGCGATCTACGCAGCGGTTCTGCGCCAGGATTTCCGGACGCACGGTTTGGGCCGGCCTCGTTTTGACTTGATCCTGCTCGGCATGGGCGCGGACGGACACACAGCCTCGCTCTTCCCCGGCATGCCCGCGCTGGGGGAGCGCTGGCGACTGGTTACGGCGACGGCTGTGCCGGCCGATGTTCATCCGGCCGTGCCGCGCATCACTCTGACGCTCCCCGTGCTGAATGCCGGGCGTGAGGTGCTGTTCCTGGGCGCGGGCGCCAACAAGGCGGAAGCCGTGCGAGCGGTGCTGGCGGGGCCCAAACCAGCCGAACCGCTGCCGGCGCGACGGGTGCGGCCGCGCACGGGTACCCTCACGTGGTTGTTGGACGAGGCGGCTGCCGCGGGATTGGGATAGGGAGGTGGGGCGATGGGCAGGCGCGGCAAAGACCCGAAGGGTTTGCAAAACCCTTCGGGTCTGTTCTTGCTACGCCCAGCCCTGTTGGCGAGCGAAGTCCGAGATGACTGGGATCTCGGTCTCTTTGCCGTTGTAGGCCTGGTACGCATAGTACAGCGCGGCCACGTGCGGCAGGAAGAAGATGACCCACAGGAACAACCCCAGGCAACCCAGGGTGACCACGGTCAGGATCGTGTAGGCGATCGCGGCCAGGATCTCGTAAACCACCGCGGCGACCCAGAACAGGGTGGACACGACCGCGTGGTAGCGCTGGAACGGCCGCTCCTTGTTCCCCTGGGCCAGCAGCAGCACGATCGACACCACTGGCAACTGGATGATCACCATCGAGAGCCAGGCCAGCCCGGCCATCAGCCGGTCGTCATCGGTCACGCCCGCGGCGGGTTGGGTGGATGCCTTCGATGGGGTAGGCAAGCCACCAACCGGTTCGGTTGTCGACGCGGGCAGCTCGAAGTCCCCTGCCGGCTCTGCTTGCATCTCCTCCTGCGTGAAGTCTTCGGCCTCGACTGCATCGGCGGCCGGCGGGACGATCATCTCCTCATCCGACTGCCCTGGCAACGGGGACGCTGCGTCATTCTGCTGCGGCAGGTCGGTCGGTCCGACCGGGTTCGGGGTGCGTTCTTCTTCTGACATCGTTTCCTCCTCTGTCAGCCTCTCAACACTTACGGCGCCTTGCATCTAAAGAAACCGGGCAAGACATGCCTCTTGGCTTCTCTGACTCGCAATACGTGCATCCCTCGCATTTGGTTTCAGCACGGGGATCCTTTTGGAGACGGGGACTTTTACTTTGGAAGCTAGCTGCTGGAAGAGGGCGCCGGAAGTCGGATAAGATGAGCGTGGCCTTTTGCATGTGGAAAAGGCATCTACGGTGATGCAGGTTTCGTGAGACAGGAGGGTGCTATGAACATTTCCATGTGGGTAAAGGCGCTGCGCGTCATCCCGCGCCTGGACAAGGGCGAGTGGGAAGGGCTGGATGTGATCTCGAAGTGGTTGATCTCCACCCGGGCCGCGGTGCTGATCATGACCTTTATTTCGGCCGCGATCGCCGGCATTCTGGCCTATCGAGATGGGGCCTTCAACTGGGGACTTTGGGCCTTGTTGGCGGTCGGTCTGGTGATGGCGCACGCCACCAACAATCTGCTCAACGACCTGGTTGATCATCGCAAGGGGGTTGACAAAGACAACTACTTCCGTACGCAATACGGCCCGCAGCCGCTGGAGCAGGGTTTGATGAGCGAGCGGGAGCTGCTACGCTACGCCGCGGTCACCGGCCTGATTGCCCTGGCGGCCGGCGCGTATCTGATCTACGTGCGCGGCTGGCTGGCGCTGTTGCTGCTGGCGCTGGGGGCGTTTTTTGTGCTGTTCTATACCTGGCCGCTGAAGTACATCGGCCTGGGCGAACTGGCAGTGGTGCTGGTGTGGGGCCCGCTGATGGTTGGCGGCGGGTACGACGTGATCACCGGCGCGTGGGACTGGCACGTGGTCATCGCCAGCCTGCCCTACGCGTTGGGGCCGACCACGGTGATCTTCGGCAAGCACGTCGACAAATTCCTCGCAGACAAGGCCAGGGGCATCCACACGCTGCCTGTGCTGATCGGTGAGCGGGCCGCCCGCTATGCCGTGCTCGGCATGATGGCGTTCCAGTATCTGCTGGTGATCTATCTGGTGGTGATCGGGTTTTTCACGCCGGCGATGCTGGTTGTCCTGTTCGGGCTGACCGCCATCCCGTTGGTCTGGGCGATGTACCGCCAGCCCAAGCCTGCGGAGATGCCGGCGGAGTACCGGGCCGATGTCTGGCCGCTGTACTTCGTGGCGATTGCGTTCCTGCACAACCGGCGGTTTGGGTTGTGGTTCATGTTCGGGCTATTGATCGACGCGTTGTTGCACGTGCTGCGGGTGGTATGAAATAACTGAATGGCATCGCCAGCCACAAGAAGGGCACTCCGATCCAGGAAGTCTCCTCGACTTGAGTGGGGATCGGCCGGCGGATGGAGGCATGCTGAGCCAGTACGTTTCCATAAAACGCGGTTGGTGTGTTATATTGATGCGAGTTTGAATCGGTCGTGAGGAGTGTACTAAAGAGCTATTGCCATAGCGGTCACCTGTGTGGTTAACTGTTGTGTGAAGAGGCGTCCAAGTAGTCTCTAGCGCACGGAGCTTCATCCAACGGTCTACGGACTCAGCCAGAGCTGGGTAGCACTTTGGGACGAGGATGGAAGCAAGCATGGACTGGCAACTCACGCCATATGTAGGCGCCTACGTGGGCACCGCGCTGGTCGCCGCGGCGGTCAGCCTGATCGCGTGGCAGCGCCGGCGGGGCCCTGGGGCGATAGCGCTCACCTTGCTCATGCTCGCTGTGACGGAGTGGGCGCTGGCGGATGCCCTGGAGGCGGCAGCGATTGGCATCCCCGCCAAGGTGTTATGGTCAACAGTCGCCTACGTCGGGACTCACAGCAGTCCGGTGCTGTTCCTGGTCTTCGCGGCGCGTTCTGTGCGGACCGACCGGTGGCTGACGCGGCGCAATCTGGCGCTCCTGTGGGTGATCCCGGTCCTCACGATGCTGATGGCCGCGACCAACCGGTGGCACGGCCTGGTGTGGTCGAGTTTCACCCCCAGCCCGGCCGGCAACAACCTCTTGATCTACGGGCATGGGCCCTGGTTTTGGATCGCCCTGACGTATGTGTTTGTCATGATTCTGGCCGGGACGGTGTTGCTGATCCGCGCTGCCGTTCTTTTCCCCTATCTCTATCGCCGCCAGGTAGCGGCAATCCTGATCGGCAGCATCAGCCCGTGGATGGGCATGGCGGCCTATGTGTCCGGGCTCAATCCGGCGCCTGGCCTGGATCTGATCCTGATCAGCTTTGTTTTCACCGGCGCGGTGGCTGTGTGGGCGCTGCTGCGGTTGCACCTGGTCGAACTGGTGCCAGTGGCGCGGGATGTGCTCATCGAGAGCATGACCGACGGGGTGATCGTGACGGATGCCTCTGACCGGGTGATGGATCTCAACCTGGCGGCCCAGCGGATCATCGGCCGTGCCGCGACGGACGCGCTGGGCCGACCGTGCGCGGGATTGATCCCCGGTTACCCCAGTCTATGCGCGGAGGGTGGTCAGGCGGACTCCGAGGTGCGCGCCGAGATCTCAATGGGTGAGTCTGACGGTAGGCGGCACTATGATCTGCGGATGACGCAGTTGTACGACGCGCGCGCGGTGTTGCTGGGCCGGCTGGCCGTTTTACGCGACATCACGGAGCGTAAACAGGCCGAAGCCGCGTTGCAAGAAAGCGAGCAGCGCTACCGGTCTCTGTTGACCATCGCCGAGCGGCGGGCGCAGGCGATGGCGCTGCTGGACCAGGTGCGGATGGCGCTCGCCCGCGAGCTGGATCTGCCCACCGTGTTTCGCACGGTGGTCGAAGCCATTGTCGAGACATTTGGCTATTCACTGGTCAGCATCTATTTGCTGGAGGGCGATGACCTGGTGCTTCAGTATCAGGTGGGCTACGATTGCGCGCCGCCCCGGATTCCGATCACGAAAGGGGTCCTTGGTCGGGTGGTGCGCACGGGGCAGCCGGTCGTGCTGACCGACGTGCGCACAGATCCGGCTTACCTGGGCGCTATCGACGGGGTCGTGTCAGAGATCGCTGTGCCGCTCTACGACCAGGGACGGATTGTCGGTGCGCTCAACATCGAGAGCCGGGGGGAAACCAACCTGGACGAGGCAGATTTGCGCTTGATGACGGCTCTGAGTGAACACGTAGGCGTCGCGGTCGGACGAGCACGGCTGTACGCGGAGGCTCAAGAAAGCCGCGAGCAGTACCGCCAGCGGGCGGTCGAGTTGCAGGCGCGCAACGAAGAGCTGGACGCGTTTGCCCATACGGTGGCCCATGACCTCAAGAATCCGCTGGCGCTGATGATGGGGTACGCCGAGTTGCTGGCGGAGGGCGGCCAGATGATGTCGGATGTGGAGCAACTGGATGCGCTACAATCGGTTGTGCAGATGGGCCGCACGGCCACCGACATCATCGAGGAATTGCTGCTGCTGGCCGGCGTGCGCCAGACGACCGTGGAATCGGTCCCGCTGGACATGGCCGACATCGTCGCTAAGGCTCAGCAGCGCCTGCGGCATCTGATCCGGGAACGCGAAGCCGAACTGCGGGTGCCAGAGACCTGGCCGACCGCGCTGGGCCACGCGCCGTGGGTTGAAGAGGTGTGGGTCAATTATCTCACTAATGCCCTGGTGCATGGCGAACAGGGTGACCTGACGCCGCCAGTCCCACCACGCGTGGAGTTGGGCAGGGAGTGGGTCGCGGACGGCCGCGCACGTTTCTGGGTGCGGGATGATGGCGATGGCATTTCACCAGCGCAGCAGAGCAGTCTCTTCACGCCGTTCACGCAACTCGCCCAGGCCGGCGCCAAGGGGCACGGGCTGGGACTGTCCATCGTGCGCCGGATCGTCGAGAAGCTGGGTGGGGAGGTCGGTGTGGAGAGTACCGGCCTGCCGGGTGAAGGCTGCACGTTCTATTTTACGTTGCCCGCCGCGCTATCATCCTCGTAGGAGCCGCCGTGCATCCTCTGTGCACCGTGGCAAGCCGGTATCCTCTCAATAATCCGGCGCAACTCGGGGCGGATCCGCGATCTGCCGCTCGCCTTGAGCAGGTTTTTTTCCCCCGCCTTTTTGAGACGCTACCCGCAATCAAAAAGTTGCACATTATTTAAAGGTGATGTATACTTTGAACCAATATATATGATTACTGGGTCATGGTTGTGCGCTTGAATTGGGTTTAAACACCCGTGATTGGAGTACACAGATGAAACAGCACACGCCTCAATCCGCACCGATCTCCAACGGCGACGTGGTCAGGGAAAAGCTGCCATTGCCGGTCGTCTACTATCCAGCCTGGCAAGGGACATTCCTGGCTTTTGCATCGGATAGAAGGTCCAGGCCCGTCATGTGCGCCTGTGCTGCTGAGGCGGTTGACAATCTCTTCCGATTGCACCCCGCTCTCAGGCACGAGTGGACCCTCGATATCTTCTCACAGCGCTATTTCCCAGACGTGATTTGGCGGAGCATCGCGCGCTGGAACGGCAATGACCCGTTTCCGGTGGCGTTTATCCCAGACATCTGCCATCGCTGCACCTCGTCGTCCCCTGCCCTACACTATGGCGATGCGCGGGACGGCCCCGAATTCGGCCAGCAGTACGGTTGGTACGTGAACCAGGCCCTGCTGCGGATGGGCATCTTGCCGCATCGCCTTGCCTACTTGTCCGACGCGTGCCCGGCAGAACTTCAGACCGCCATTGAGGCGATCAGGAGGCAGCAGGAGGAGTTACAGCAGCAATGTGCGCGCTTGTTAGATGTGGCCCTGGCCGGAGGGCATGACCAGATCGATCCGGGTACGTCATTCGATGGCGCGGGCCTGCCTGCCGACGAGACGCAACATCTGGCTGACCTGCGCTGGCAGGCATCACAGGCGCGGCGAGATTTCATGCACAAGATCGAACGCATCGTGATGCAGGAGTGCGGCTGGCCGGCCGCCGGGTTGGCGGTTCTCTCCTGAACATATCTCTTCTCGACAGCTGCTCCAAAGTTCGGTTTGCCCCGAGTGTCGGCCCATCCAGCCGGTTGTAGGCCGCGCTCCTGTTTGTTGCACGGTCTCCGCCTCCTAACCCGGACAAGGCCGCTGCGCTTACAAGCGCCGCTGCGCTTATAAGGCGGAACCAAGAAGGTGACAACCTGGCCTACAAAATTCTTGCACAAAAAGCAAGGATCGCGTGGGTTAGGCCCTATCGTTATCACCCCGATGACTTCGCTGAATCCCCTGGCCTGTCGCCAAATTGCATCCCGGCGCTATCCGACGTATACTGGATGGGTGCTACGTGTGCGGGACATGAGGGTGAAAGTCGATCCTTAAATCTCCTGACCTTCTCAAATTCCACGGAGATGGAGGAGATCGGCAACATCAACGTTATGCTCACCGCGTTGATCGTCCAATTCCGCGACCCGCTTGGCGGCGCTCCACGGGGTTGGCGCACCACCGCCAGAGCTCCGCCGGGCCGAGGTCGACTTCTTTGGCGCCGAGGAGAGCGTCACCCTGGCCCGCGCCGCGGCCGATGGCCGGCTGAAAGCTGCCCGCCGCCTGCATGCCTGCCGAAATCCAAATGATCCGGGTTGGGCCGTGGACCTTCGTCGGCTGGCCAGGGGAGATCTTCGTCGAACACGCGCTCGCGCTGAAGGCGCTGGCGCCGGATCCGTTCGTGATTTCGCTGGCGAACGGGGAATGACAGGGGTACATTGCCACCGAGGAAGCCGCAGTGGAAGGTGGGGCTACGAGGCAACGAACGCGCTGTTCGCTCCGGCGGCAGGGCGCGTGTTGGTGGACATTTCGCTGGCCCTACTTCAAGGCGCGACCGAGTAGCATTCGTCATCTGAGCCCTTCACACCTTCTTACACACCATCCCCCTAACCCGGACACGCCGGAACCAAAAAGACGACAGCCGCCACTCCCAAAATCCTTGCACAAAAAACAGGAATTTTGGGGGTTAGGCACAAATGAGGCGGAGACATGAAATACCGCACGCTCGGCAAATCCGGCTTGTGTGTCAGCTCGATTGGGCTCGGCTGTGTCACCTTCGGCCGAGAGATCGACGCGGCCGCCTCCTTTGCGGTGCTGGATCGGGCTTTAGACCTCGGCGTCACCCTGCTCGATACGGCCGAAGCGTATGGCGGCGGTTGCTCCGAGGAGATTGTCGGCGCATGGCTGGTCCAGCGTGGAGCGCGCGACAAAATCGTGCTGACGACCAAAGTGCGGCCGCCCCTGGGTGGATCCCGCGTGCTGGAGTCCGCCGAGGCCAGCCTGCGCCGGCTGCGCACTGATGCCGTTGACCTGTTCCTGTTACACAGTTGGGATGCATCCGCACCGCTCGATGAAACGCTCGGAGCCCTGGACACGTTGGTTCGGCAGGGCAAGGCGCATGCGGTCGGCTGCTCCAATGTCGCAGCCTGGCAACTCTGCAAGGCCCTGCGGCGCCAGGACGTACGGGGCTGGGCGCACATGGAAGCGGTGCAACTGAACTACAATCTGATCGTGCGCGACATCGAAAGCGAGCTGCTGCCGCTTTGCGCCGACCAACAAATAGGCGTGATCACCTACAGCCCCTTGGGAGGTGGCTTTCTCACCGGCAAGTACTCGCGCCGCGGCGAGGTGCCGACCGGCGCCCGCCTCGACGTTGTACCCGGGATGCAGCCCATCTACCTGCATGAGGCCGGCTTCCGCATCCTCGCCGGGCTGGAGGGGAAGGCCGCTGAGCTGGGAACCACCCCCACGCTCCTGGCGCTCGCCTGGGCGCTGACGCATCCCGACATCACCTCCGTGTTGATCGGCGCGCGTGCGCCGGAGCAGGTGGACCAGGCGCTGGAGGCCGACGCGCTGGGGATGACTCCCGAGTTGCGGGCTGAGCTGAGCGCCTTGTGAAGAGTAATATCGAAGTACTTCGCGATTTCGTCACCGCGCTGCTTCGCGGCCCACTGACCGATGTCAAGGAGGCTGATCAATGACAAGCAAAACGAGTCTGCTGTCCCCCGAACGGGTTGACGCATTGATCGCGACCTATCGGAATGGGTTGCTGCGCGACACTCTGCCTTTCTGGATCGGCCACGCGGTGGATCGGGAGTACGGCGGCTTCCTGTCTTGTCTGGACCGGGACGGCACGGTGATCGACACCGATAAGTCGACGTGGATTCACGGCCGTTTCATCTGGCTGCTGTCCACTGTGTACAAGAGGGTCGAACAACGCCCCGAATGGCTGGCGCTGGCCCGGCACGGTATCGCCTTCCTCCGGCGCTATGCGTTCGACAACGACGGCCGGATGTTCTTCCACCTGACGCGAGACGGCCGGCCGCTGCGCAAGCGCCGCTACATCTTCGCAGAGACGTTCGCAGTCGCAGGGCTGGCCGCCTATGCCTCGGCAACGGGCGACACGGAGGCACGGGAGCAGGCGGCCTCGATCTTCGAGCTGATCACTCGTTACCTCACCACGCCCGGCCTCCTGCCGCCGAAGGTCAACCCCGAGACGCGATCCATGAAGGGGCTGGCGATCCCGATGATCATGATCGTGACAGCCCAGATCCTGCGCGCGGCCGCTCCCGACTTGGCCCTCTGCGACCAGTGGATCGATCGGAGTATCTCCGAGATCGAGAACCACTTCATGAAGCCGGAGTTCGAGGCGGTGCTGGAGACGGTCGGTCCGAACGGTGAGTTCCTTGACCACTTCGATGGCCGCATGCTCTGCCCAGGCCATGCCATCGAGGCGGCCTGGTTCATCCTGCAGGAAGCCCAACACCGCGGCAGGTCGGGTCTCCCGCGGCCCGGACAGGGCGATCCCCGGCTGGTCAAGCTTGGCACGACGATCCTGGATTGGATGTGGAAGCGGGGCTGGGACGAGGAATACGGCGGCCTCCTCTACTACCGGGACGTCAAGGGGCTGCCGGTAACGGAGTACTGGCAGGACATGAAGTTTTGGTGGCCGCACAACGAGGCCATCATTGCCACGCTGATGGCCTACCAGATGACCGGGGACGAGAAGTACGCGGCCTGGCACCGGATGGTGCACGACTGGGCGTACGACCATTTCCCCGACCCCGAATACGGCGAGTGGTTCGGCTACCTGCACCGGGATGGCCGGATTTCGACGCGGCTGAAAGGGAATCTGTGGAAAGGCCCGTTCCACCTGCCCCGAATGCAGCTCAAGTGCTGGCAGATGCTTGAACAGATCAAGGCCGCGCAGCGCGGGTGAACCGGGCGACCGGCAGACAGGCAGAATACACTTACTTCGGAGAGGAGATCTATTCATCACGATCAAAAACCTGGTCCTCAAGAACAGAAGCTACCGCCGCTTCTATCAGGCCGTGCCGGACAGTATCGACACCCTGCGGGAACTCGTCGACCTGGCGCGGCTATCCGCGTCCGGAGCCAACCGGCAACCCTTGAAGTACATCCTGTCCTGCGATACAGCAATGAATGCCCGTGTCTTCGCAACCCTGGCTTGGGCTGGCTACCTCCCGGACTGGCCTGGCCCCGAGGAAGGTGAAAGGCCAGCCGCACACATCATCCTGGGCGACAAGACGATCACCCAGTCCTTCGGTTGCGACCAGCGCGAGCCTATGAAATGGCCCATCGGCGCGAGAAGTCGATGCTGGGGGTCATCTTCAACTGGCAGGAATGAGAGGCTGGACCGTCATGTTTCGGTTCTGATCACTTGTGACACAGAAGGTGCATCTCTTAGCAGCAATGAAGAATACGTTTTTTTCGCACAAGTCTTTCTGCCGGGCTTGGGGCGATCTTACACTGATGCCCCCTACAGATGGTGTTTCA
>MNXL01000372.1 GCA_001871755.1 Anaerolineae bacterium CG2_30_64_16 | reverse complement strand
GATCGGGCGGCGGATTGCGTTAATGGACGATGTAGCGGGGTCAGGTCAGATAGTCCCGCAACTTGCGGCTGCGGCTAGGATGGCGCAACCGCCCCAACGCCTGCGCCTCGATCTGGCGGATACGCTCCCGGGTGACCCCGAACTTCTTGCCGACCTCTTCTAAAGTGTACGAGTAACCGTCCACCAACCCGAAGCGCAACTGCAAGATGCGCACCTCGCGCGGGGTCAGCGACTCGAAGATCTCGTCGATCACGCCGCGCAGCATGGTCTGCGATGCGGAGTCGGTGGGGCTATCGGCTTCAGCATCCTCGATGAAGTCGCCCAGATAGCTGTCCTCTTCTTCGCCGACCGGCATCTCCAGCGACAGTGGCCGCTGGGACACCCGGATGATCTGTTCGACTTTGCGCGGCGGCACGCCCAGCCGGTCTGCGATCTCCTCGGTCGTGGGATCGCGGCCCAGCTCCTGGACCAGTTGGCGGCTGGTGCGCGTCAGGCGGTTGATCTGCTCGTACATGTGGACCGGGACGCGGATAGTCCGGCCCTGATCGGCGATCGCGCGGGTCACCGCCTGGCGGATCCACCAGGTGGCGTAGGTGCTGAACTTGTAACCGCGGCGATAATCGAACTTCTTGACCGCGCGGATCAGGCCGATGTTGCCCTCCTGGATCAGATCCAGGAACGGCACGCCCCGTCCGACGTATTTCTTGGCCACACTCACAACCAGCCGCGAATTAGCCTTGATCAGATGCTCCTGGGCAGCCTGGCCATCCTTCACCGCGGCCAGCAGCCGTTCCCGTTCTTCGGGATCGTCCACGCCCTGGGTGAGCTTCTGGCGCCCTTCCTTGCCGCGTTCCATGCGCTTGGCCAGCACCACCTCTTCCTCGGCGGTCAGCAGCGGCACCCGGCCGATTTCTTTCAAATACAGGCTGATCGAATCATCGATATCGATCAAGTCAAGGTCGATATCCAGCCCGCTTGCGGCCCGGTTTTCATCGCCTGCGTCGTCGGCCTCCTCTTCCTCCTGGAAAGGCCCGACCTCAATGCCTTGCTCGAATAGATTCGCAAAGAGATCTTCCAGTTGGTCGATATTGATTTCGGCCTCGGGAAACGCATTCAAGACGTCGTCGTAGGTCACAAATCCCTGATCGCGCCCCAGCACGATGAGTTGCTCGGCCGCCTCTGCCGAGCGCACGCCGATGTCATCGGCCCCTGTTGGCGACTCGTCGTCCGGCCGGAAGTCTCGTTCTTCGGCTTGCGCATTCATGAGCACCCGCTCCTTCACCGCCAAGTAAGTGTTCAAGAATAACTCCGTACTGATAGGCCGTTCTTCCATGCGGTTTTACCGCGAAACAACCAGGTTATTCTTGAACGCGACCTAATCCCCTCACAGAGTGCGTATTCGGTTCTATTCTATCTCTTTTCTTTACACTGGAACGTGGTCTAAGTTACCAGTCTCGCAAACCTTGTCAGCTCGGCCCTGCACGGCCTGGCTGCCGAGGAAACACCCTACGGGGAGACCACTGGCGTCTTGAAGTCATAGATGCCGTCGGTCACCGCCCAAACTGCGCCACAACCCGCACACGCCAACGTGTCCCCCCTGGCCGCCAGACCTCTCAGACCGCAAATCGGACAGCGGAACAGATCCCCGGCCACGGCCGAGCCAGAACCGGGCGTACAACACCGCAAGAACACGCTGGGCGACAGCTTCCAGGCAGCCCCCACCCGTTGCATCAGGCGATCCACGGCTGCCAGCGTCCGCGGTGAAGCAAATCGCTTGAAAAGTGGGTGGCGAAAATGCGAGACAGCCAGTCCGGCAGCGATGGTAAACTCCGCTTGATCCAGTTCGTGGGCCATCCAGGAGGGGTGAAAGTCAAAATTCAATTCAGCGAACTCATACGGCGCGGTAACGAAAGGCGACCACGCCTGGCGACCCAGCAGATAGCGCAGAATCGCCTTGATGTTGCGCTTGTTTGCATATTCGAGGACATACGCGCCGCCGGGTCGCAACGCCTCTGCGATCTGCCGCAGCGCCGATTGCACGTCTACCAGGTGATGCAACACCCGCACAGTAACAACTGTGTCGCACGTGCCCGGCGCCAACGGGAGATGGTAGAGGTCAGCGACAACGTAGAGGAAACGGTCGGACCGTCCTAGCCGTTCCTGCGCCTCCAGCAGGCCCGACCTGGCGTAGTCCAACAAAACCACGTGATCATAACCGGCATAGAGGTCGGCCAGACGACCGAAACCGGCTCCTACTTCCAGCAAACGCTGGCCGCGGGGCGGCAACAGACGCCGCAAGGCGATGCGCTCAACCAGGTCCTCGTACTCCCGCCCCTGTCCTTCCCAAAATCTGGCCCGATAACTGGTGCCTTCATAGTCGCAAATCACGTGGCCTTGGTTCAATCTCTGCTCCGCCCATTGATCTTCGATGTTTCACGTGAAACATTCGTCCCACAGGCCGATGCCGCATCAACACACCCAAATACGCGTAATGGGCGGTGGCTAACCCACCGCCCATTACGGCTTGCGTTGCTGCATATTTATTATAACACGTTGTGTCAACCCCCCGGCACTACCCAGGGTGGCGAAAACGACCGATGATCGCGGCGCGCCTCCGCGCACCCAGGCGAGCACGCGGGGTAAACTGCATCAGGGCGCCTGTCTCAGGTCGGACCGCTCGCACTTCGGAACCGATACACGATCCGCCCGCGCGTCAAGTCGTAGGGGGACAACTCCACCCGGACCCGGTCGCCGAGCAGCACCCGGATGTAGTATTTGCGCATCTTACCAGAAAGATACGCCAGCACCTCATAGTCGTTTTCAAGCTTAATCCGAAAGGTCGTGTTGGGCAACGCCTCAACCACGCGTCCTTCCAGGGTCAGCTTTTCTTCTTGTTTGGCCATTTACTACCGCCTTCTCACTTTACTCAACCGTGGGGTGACCGTCTGAGACGCCAACATCCTGGCAGATACTGAGAGACCATTTCCCGGTCTGACCGGGGCCGGCACGCTCAACACCCCGGCGCGCCACAGAAAGCCGCGGCCACGAGTGCGGCCGCGGCTGCACTCGACTATCGGAAGCTCTCCCGGCCTTCTCGTCGACGCTGCGCCTGACGGGCCTTGCGAATTGCCTTCTGTTTTTTCAGACGGCGCAGCTCGCTGGGCGGTGTAAACCAGCGCTTTTTGCGCACGGTGGGCAGAATGCGTTGCTTCATAACCTCCTTGCGGAAGCGCTTGAGCAGAGACTCCTGGGACTCCCCCGGCCGTAGCACCACTGTAGCCACTTTGACTCACCTCCTTCCCCGCCATCAATCAATCTCGTCACGTCTTTCCTTAACAACACAGAACCTCACCCTTCGGTGAGGCCCACACATCACATCTGTTGCCTGGTAGCAGTCCGCCTCCGTCCGGTTTAGCGAGGCGCTGTCACCTCACATCACTTTCAGGTCAGGCATTTGGAACTGAGATGCTCTCCGTTCAGGCCATATGCGCTCCTACCAGGGAAACGTGTACGGATTTTGGGCCAAACCAAGTATAGCGCAAGCTGTAACAGATGTCAAAATCTGTGCGGTTCACGTAGTGGGAGGATTGCCGACATGATCATCGATGCGCGGCCTCTCATCCACTTGACGACGCCCGGCATCGGGTCTCTCGCGTAACGCCCGCATGATCCTCCGCCAAACAGGCTGCGCGGCGCGCGCGTCCGCCAGAGGAATATCGCCAGGAGTGTACCGCGCCGCCAGGAACGCGGCGGTCAACTCGCGCACGTCCTCCTCGGCATCGGGCCAACTCGCCTCCAGGTCACCTGCGAACTCCAACGGCGTCTTGTGTGGCGGTCGGGCCAGGCCGCGCTCGGCAGCGCGTCGCACCGTCCTGAGGTAAAAGTAGCGGATGCGCTCGCGTGGGGGCAAGGACCCCCACCGCCAGCGAGGGACTTCGACGATGCCGTCGCCGGCCTGGTGACGCGAACGCCTCGGCCGATTGCGTATTACAGAGGTGATCGCGCCCGCAGCAATGGTCAGCCTGGTCCACCGCGCGCGCCACCAATCGCGCAACTGCGTCAGCCAGCGGCCCCAGCGACCTTGCAGCAGCCCGTGCGCCCGCAGATAACTCAGCAGAAAGTAGCCGCCGATCAGGGCCACGACGATCCAGAGCACCGCGCCCCCCAGCCAGGCGGGCAGTCGGCTCACAGCCTCGGCCTGAGATGGGATCTCCATCGGCGGCGCCATCGGTTCCGGTTGCCCGCGCGTAGTGAAGAACCGCAGCGGAAAGAGGATCGCGGCCAGCAGCCACATCAACGCCATCAAAATGCCGTAGACCACTCGTGCAAGGAAGCCGATCAGTCCGTATAGCGCCGTCGAGAGCCAGCCAGTAGACGCCATCGGCAGCAGGGCCGCCACACCGGCCACTAGCAGCAGAGCAAGGGCGCTGTTGACGTGCCAGCGTTGCAGCACGGTCGGCGCCACCGCCAGACCCTGGTTGTACCAGCGCCCGCGCAGCACCGCCAATCGGGCCTGACTCATCAACAGCAACCCGGCCAGAAAATACCCGATCAGCGCGGCCAGGCTCTCAAACGATAGCCCCAGCCGGGACAAGCCCACCTTCAGCGGTCCACCCGCGGTCCCGCCGGTCACGGACAACTGCGACAACGTGGCAAAAAACACCACCGCCATCCCACCCCAGATCCAGCGCGCGGCGAAGCGACCCACAATATCGGCGCGCGCTGGGGACAAGAAAGCCCGCAGTTCGCTGCCGGCCGCGCCCCGCGCCGCGCTTTCATGCGCTGCGACCTCATCCGCCTGAAGCGCCAGATCAAGAAAATCGCTGGTGACGCCGATTGCCAGCCCCCACGCCAGTATCAACAAAACGCCCACGATGACAAACTGAGCGTCGAAGAAGGCGCCGGGGTTGACCAGCCAGAGCCGCAGCGTCTCTGGCCCAGGTACGCCGAGGGAGAAGAGCCAGGTCGCCAGCCGCAGGACGCCCAACAGCACCACCACCTCCCCCACCCGAAACGCCAGTCCGCGCCGATCGCGCCAGTTGGGCCGGCCCAACTGGCGCGTGCTATACACCCCTTCGAGCGCCGCGACAAAGGTCAACGGCAGGACGTAGCCAAGCCGCCAGGGAGCGATGACCCGATACGCCGATAGCGGGCCAGCGACTAAACCGATGGCGAGCACCGCGGTCAGCAGCGGGCGGAAGACGCCGCTCACCCACGCGTCATCCCGGAAATCGCGGTAGTCCGGCCTGGTAGACTGGATTGGCGTTCTCATGGCACGATCCGTATCCGTCACACAGTCATGCTGGCGAGCCGCCGGCCGAAACTCCGGGCCAGGCAACGATCGAAGCGCCGATCTGCGTAGCACGCCAGCGCGCCAGCGCGTGTTCGTCGGGGATCAGGTGCGCCGGGACACCCAGACGCCGCGCCCGCTCCTGCACCACTCCAAACTGAGCATGCGGTTCCACCACCACCAGGGCTGGATTCAAGCCGGAGCGTAGCAGGTGATGCAACGCCCGGCAAGTTGCCTCATCTCCGGTCGGCGTGATAGCGACAACTGTGGTGCCCCAGGGAAGGTCCTGCACCGCGGTGGGCAGCCAATCGGCCAGAGGAGTTGTCTCCGCTAACTGCACGCGCGCCAGCCACTCCAACAACTTCATCAGGTGCGTGCGCCCTGGGCGGGGCGCGATATACCAACACGCGGTCTCCGTCGGCGCATCGATCCCGTTGCAGGCCAGGCCGACCGCCTGGCGTTGATCGACCAGGTAGTTAGCCAGGGAAGCAGCCAAGACGATGGCCCACTCACTGGCGTTATGCCGGATTGGCCTGCTGTAGGTCGGCGCGTGCAGATTCAGGAAGATCACGCTGCCCAACGACACTGCGGGCTCGTACTTCTTGACTTGTAGACGGCCGGTGCGCGCGCTGCTCTTCCAATCGACGCTGTGCAGTGGGTCACCGGGCTGGTAATTCCGCACCCCGACCGGTCGCGTGGGATCGGCGAAGACGTGCTGAGTACTCTTGATCGTACCTTGCGGGGAACGGGAGGTCAGCGCGGCCTGCGCCAGTGGGATCACCCGCGGGTAGACAGTGAGGTGATCGACCTGATCACCGCTGGCGCGCGCTTCGGCAAACCCGAACAAGTCGCCGGTGGCCAGGCGGGTTGGCCCGACCGAGTAGTAACCGCGACGCCAGCCAGGCAGCTCGTAGTGCAAACGCACCCGCTCCTTCGGGCGCACCGAGACAACCGCACTCACACCCCCGCCGGTGATCAGATCACCGGGCGGGGCTTCATCACAACGCAACCAGGGAACCGGCCACCAACTTGTGTTCTCGATCTCGATCTCCACGTCGGCGGTCTCGCCCAGAAAGACGTGATCGGTGAACCGGCGATGAACCCGCAGGTGGCGCAGGTTGCGACCGGTCCACCACTGTGAAAACAGATAGGTGCCGGTCAGAACGTAGACCAGGTAGAACACGAAATCCTGGCGCAGCAACACCGCGACTACCAGGAACAACAGTATGAGGATCGGGAGATCGGACATGGGCTTTCCCAGCCTGGTTAGCTTCCAGCGACGTCGTCAGCTCTCAGTCTCGACTCCCTCCAACTCTCGGAGGGGTGAGGGTGCACCCGCCCCGGCGATGAGCACGACGTACTCGCCCTTCGGGGTCGTCTGGCCAACGGCTGCCAACAACTCCGAAAGCCGGCCGCGTTGGACCGTCTCATGGAGCTTGGTCAGCTCGCGCGCCAGGGCCGCGGCGCGATCGCCGTACACCTCCAGCGCGTCCCGCAAGAATGCCTCCACGCGATACGGGCTCTCGTAGAAAATCAGTGTGTGTGGTGACTCTCGGTCCATCGCCAGAAAGTTGCGCCTGGCCCCAGGCTTACGCGGTGGAAAACCACGGAAAGTGAAGCTGTGCACCGCCAGCCCGGAGAGCACCAACGCCACGATGAGCGCGGTGGGGCCGGGGACGACCGTCACAGTCTCGCCTGCGGCGATAGCCCGCCGGACAAGCGTAAAACCAGGATCGGAGATACCCGGTGTGCCCGCCTCGGTCACCAGCGCCACGGACTGGCCCTCCGCCAGCATGGTCATGATCCGCTCGCCCGCGCGCGCCTCGTTGTGCTCCTGGAATGCGAGCTGTGGCTTGCGGATGTCGAAGTGCTTGAGCAGAATCCCCGTCTTGCGGGTATCCTCGCTGGCGATCACGTCCACCGCGCGCAGAACGTCCACCGCGCGCAAGGTGATGTCCCCGAGGTTACCGATAGGTGTTGCCACCAGGTACAGCATGTCGTGACTCCGATCGCACGAATCCTCTGAATCCGGGCCGCTGTGGCTGGTCTCCAGATCGAGCCACAGTGGCCCAGTCAGGAGACCGGCCACAGCGAGACACCCTCGATCAAACGCCCGCGTCGCCGATCTCCAACGGGACCTGGGCCAGCAAACTCGTGATGATCGCGGTGGACGTCCGGCCCCGAAGCGCGCTCTCAGGATGCACCAGACAACGGTGAGCGAGGGTCAGGGGCGCCAGCCGCTTGACGTCATCGGGGAGGACGTAATCGCGGCCATGCAGCGCGGCCCAGGCCTGGCTTGCCTTGTACAACGCCAGGCTCCCGCGCGGGCTCGCGCCCAACAACAGGTCGGGTTGGGTGCGGGTCGCGTTGACCAGCCGCACGATGTACTCCCGCACGGTGTCATCCACATGCACATCCCAGATGCGCGGGGCCAACTCCGTCACCAGCCGCCCGTCCACCACAGGCTGGATCGTCTCGATAGGGTGCTGCCGGCGCAGGTTCAACAGCATCTGGTTCTCCGCCCGCGGGTCCAGATAACCCAGGCTTAGCTTGATGAGGAATCGGTCGAGCTGCGCCTCCGGCAGCGGGAAGGTCCCCTCGTACTCGGTGGGGTTCTGGGTGGCCAGCACGATGAAGGGGCGTGCCAGCGGCCGGGTGGCGCCGTCCACGGTGATCTGGCGCTCGCCCATGCACTCCAATAGCGCCGACTGCGTGCGAGGCGTGGCGCGATTGACCTCGTCGGCCAGCAGAACGTGCACGAACGCTGGACCAGGGACAAACTCGAAGTTGCCCGTCTGCTGGTTGTAGACCGAGACCCCGGTCACGTCGTTGGGCAGCAGATCGGGGGTGCACTGCAATCGCTTGAAGCTGATCCCCAACGAAACGGCCAGCGCCCGGGCCAGCATCGTCTTGCCCACGCCCGGCACATCCTCCAGCAGCACGTGCCCTTCGCAAAACAGCGCGGTCAGCAGAAGCTCGATGGCCGTGCGCTGGCCGACGATCACCTTCTCGACGTTGGCGATGACGTCTTGAGCAAAAGAGCGGATGGTATCCAAAGTAGGCGCCTCCGATGACAGGCAGACACGAACGACGTCACCTCCATTGTATGCTGAGCGCACGTCAGTTTTTCGGTCCTTCGGCGTTGCCCTTCGACAAGCCCCCTTCGGCTTGGCTCAGGACATGCTTCGACAGGCTCAGGATGTAACTCAGGACGCAGCTCAGGACGTGCTTCGCTCAGTCACACCTGCGAAAGCGGAACGTCATTCCCGCGAAAGCGGAACGTCATTCCCGCGAAAGCGGAACGTCATTCCCGCGAAAGCGGAAC
>MNXL01000075.1 GCA_001871755.1 Anaerolineae bacterium CG2_30_64_16 | reverse complement strand
AGTGTGGATCGGGGGTATTTGGTCACCGCTATGGGCGTATGCTATAATGGCTCCGTATCTCTAGTACTTTGCGGCGGAAATCCTTGTGCAGTTGAAGGATATGCGCAAAGTACTTTAAACAGTTGGGCGGCGTGTTCTGCAACTGCCAAAGGACTTACGCCCAACTGTACTAGACACTCCTGAGGAGGCAAAGTATGCACCGTCCGTTCTGGTGGATCCCGTTGGTGGCCGTGGCGCTCGTGATGGCGCCGCTGGCCGGGTTTTTTGTAGCGCCGGCAAGCAGTGTGGCAGCCGGGCCCGCGGCGCCCGTCGCGGTGGCGGATGACGAGCTCGTCTTGCTCACGTCAACCGGTCAGGTGCGTATCGATGACCTGCACACCGAACCTGGCATCACACAGGTGGTTTGGAATTCGGGAAGTGAGGTCGGCTGGCAGCGCGTGGCCGCTGGGGACTTCAACGGTGACGGGGACGACGAGATCGTCGTCACTTCGGGTGGTCGGATCAAGATCTACGACCCGGTGGTGCAGTCCGGTTCCGTACAGTCAGTTCTTGACTTCACCCTCGGCGGCGGGCGGTCTTTTCGCCTGATCATCACCGGCGATTTCGACGGTGATGGGCGGGACGAGATCGCAACGACGCACACCGAATCCGGGACAAACATCCAGGAAGCGGTGAAGGTGTTCGATGGTGGCACGAACGGGACAAACTGGACCGTCGCGTACGAGGAGTCCTTCGCCGCCCCCTGGGAAGACATCTCGGCGGGTGACGTCAACCATGATGGCAAAGACGACCTGGCGCTTGTGCGGCAGCCTGGCAAGGTTCTGAAGGTGTACAACGGTGGGACCTGGACCAACCTGTTCCAGAATGGCTACAGCAAGCCGTGGCTGACTGTGGCCGTCGGCAATCTGGACTCCGCCTATGCTGGCGACGAGTTGGCGATGACCCGCACGGATGTGCTGGACATCCTGAATTCGGTGATCCTCTTCCGCTGGACCGGCAGCACGATGGACAACCTGGTGGCCAATGCCAATTACAAGTACTACCCGAATTTCGGTTCAGTGGCGTTGGGTGACCTGAACGGGGATGGCGATCAAGAGGTGGTGCTGCTCCGTGATCCAGTGGCGGACAAAACATCGGTGCTGATGATCAACCCCGCGGGCGCAACGATGCGCGCCTTCCAGCAGACCATCGGCTACGGCGCCACGGCCTGGAAGCTCGTCCGCGCCGGTGATTTCGACGCGGATGGCCGCGACGAGATCGTGCTGCTGCGTGGGACCGGCTATCGCGTCTACAACGATCCCCAGGCAAACGACCTGTACACCGACGTGGCCGGCAACTTCTATGTCAGCGCCACGACCGCCAACGTGCCGACCATGGCCGTCGCAAATGTGGACGGGCCCGGCCAGACCCTTGGCCCGAGCCTGGCCCTCTCGACCACGCAGTTGAGCTTCGATTTGGAGTTCGGCGAACCCTCTCCCACGCAAACGATCAACATTACGAACGCAGGCGCCGCGGCCACCATCGCGTGGCAGGCCCAGATCATCGAGGGGGCAGCCTGGCTGAGGCTCGACAAAACCAGCGGCAGCACCCCCAGCACGTTGGGCGTCTCGGTGGACACAACAGCCGTCGCGCCGGGCACGCACACCGGCCGAATCCGCATTGCCGCGACCAGCGGCGGCGTGGCGAACAGCCCCCAAGACGTGACCGTCAACCTGAGCTTGCAGGGCGTGTCTATGGCCGTCAGCCCAGCGCTGCTGAGCTTCACGGTCGAATACGGCGCGTCCTCCCCGGAGCAGACGCTGACAATCGCCAGCGCGGGCGGTGGCAGCCAGTTCGGGTGGCAGGCGACTACCCTCCAGGGGGCCAGTTGGATCCGGCTAAGCGCCACCTCGGGGACCACGCCGAGCACCGTCAAGGTGACCGTGGATTCGACCGCGGCCGGCCCGGGCACGCACAGCGGCGCCATCCGGATCGATGCCCTGGACGCGCAGGTAGCCCAGCCAACGCAATACGTCACCGTCGAACTGACCGTGCCCGACCCCGGCTTCCTGGTGACACCGAATCAGGTCTTCATCCTGCAACGAGTGGGCGGGCCGGCCGTCACGAAGGACATCGAGATCTTCCGGGCCGGCGCGACGATCGATTGGGTCGCCACAGCCGTGCCGACGCTGAGCATGGGGGCAGTCGCTGACGGGATCGCCAGCGACCGGGTCCAGGCGAGTGCCGCAGGGGTCTCCATCGACGGCATCGACGTGAATCCGCCTGCCTGGTTGGTCTTCACGCCAGACCACGGACAAACGCCCAGCACCATGACGGTGAGCGTAAACACTGATGTGCCGGGGACCTACCACGCCGTGATCCTGGTGGTGGCGGTCGACCCGGACACGCCCCATCGGGTGTACAGCGTCGATGTCACTGCCCTGGTGGTCGCGGAGTTCAACTACTTGCCGTTCGTCCCGCGCGAGTAGCTTGACATTGTTAGATTCGCTGCTAGTGAAAGCCTCCTGTGGGGCTCTCGGTGGGCACATCAGCCCTCTTGAGAGGGCTTGCCTCTTGTAGCCAGCGTGCTTTAGCTCCTGGCGGGTTGTCGACGCAGGCCCCCGTCTTCGCACACCGAAGACGGGGGCCTCTCTCGTTATCTCGGGCCCGTGCGACGCCAGACGAACTGATCTGGAGTGTATGCGGTCGTACGTTCAGCGGGCCGCGTGTATGCTTTAATGCGGGCAGCCAAGAGAAACGGGAGTTGCATCATGTTCGAATTGACTGGATTCCGCAGTTGGCGCCGCTGGAGGCTGACGTTGCTGGCGTTGATCGTGGCTGGCTTGCTCACGGCCTGTGCGGCGGCCAGGCCCATCGCTGTCCCGACGCTGGCCAGCGGGACACCCGTGTCCCCGCCTGCTACGGTGACACTGGAGCAAACCGTGTCCACCGAGACGCCGGCGATGATGACCGAGGTTCGCCCCACGGCGCCGCACACACCCGCGCCCCCGGCGCCAGAGGCGACCATCGTGCCCCCGACACTGCCGGCGACACCCACCGTCACAGCCCCAACCACGGTGGTCCCCTCCGCCACACCTACCACCACACCGCGGCAGGCCGCTTTCCGGCCGGAGGTGGTCAAACTGAGCTTGGAGATGGTGGTCGGTGGCTTGAATGCACCCGTGTTCGCAACCCACGCCGGGGATGGCAGCGGCCGACTCTTCATCGTGGAAAAGCCGGGCGTGATCCGCATCTGGGAGGCCGGCGAACTGCACAGGACACCTTTCCTGGATATCCGGGAGCGCGTCGGCAGCCGCGGCTCGGAGCAGGAGCTGCTGGGGCTGGCCTTCGCGCCCGATTACGTCAGCAGCCGCGCCTTCTTCGTGAACTACACGGACCGGCAGGGCAACACCGTCGTGGCCCGGTTCACCATCTCGGCCGATCCCGACGCCGCCGACCCGAGCAGTGAAGTCAAACTGCTGGAGATCGCGCAGCCGGCCGCCAACCACAACGGCGGCATGCTGGCCTTCGGCCCGGACGGCTACCTCTATATCGGCACGGGGGATGGCGGTGGCGCCAACGATCAGTTCGGGAACGGGCAGAACCCCGGCACGCTGTTGGGCAAGCTGCTGCGCCTCGACGTCACGAGCGACCCGACCGGGCCGTATCGTATCCCGGCCGGCAACCCCTGGGTCAACAAGCCGGGCGTGCGCGACGAGATCTGGGCGCTGGGCCTGCGCAATCCCTGGCGCTTCAGCTTCGATCGCCAGACCGGTGACCTGTGGATCGGCGACGTAGGGCAGAACCGCTACGAGGAGGTGGACCTGGCCCCCGGCGCCGGGGGCCAGACCGCCGGCCGCGGCCTGAATTTCGGCTGGTCGGTCATGGAGGGGACCCACTGTTTCCCCGACACGGTCGCCTGCGACCACACCGGCCTGACCCTCCCGGTCATCGACTACGCCCACGGCAGCGGCGACTGCTCGATCACCGGCGGCTACATCTACCGGGGTCAGCAGTTCCCGGCGCTGACCGGCGCATATCTCTACGGCGACTACTGCAGCGGCAGGATCTGGGCCCTCGACCAGGACCCCACGGGCGGCTGGCGGGGCGCCCTGCTCCTCGACAGCGACCTGGCCATCAGCTCCTTTGGCGAGGACGAAGCGGGCGAGCTATTCGTGCTCGACCTGAGCCGCGGCGGGCTGTACCGCGTCACCGCGCAGACCCTGTCCCGGAACTACCTGCCGCTCTGGGCGTCCTTGGCCAGCAGTCTCAACGCCCGTCATTCCCGCGAAAGCGGGAATCCACCCGCCTGCGCGGGTGTGACTGAGCGAAGCATGTCCTGAGGTCCCTCCTGAGCCTGTCGAAGGGGCCCCTCCTGAGCCTGTCGAAGGGGCCCCTCCTGAGCCTGTCGAAGGGCAACGTCGAAGGACCGTAAACTGACGTCCGCTCAGTACAAGACAGATGTCACGCGCTCAGCGCGCCCGGTCGATCTGCAGACGCAGGTCGTGTTCCTCCGCCATCAGCGCCTGGCGCCGGGCCTCCAACGCCGCGATCTGCCCGACAAGCTGGGGATGCTGCTGGACGCGGGCCAGTTGCCGCCCGATCGCGGCGATCTCAGCCCGCACCGCCTCTTTGCGCTCGATCAGGTCAGCCCGATTCATCGCGCCAACTCAGGCAGCAGCCGCGCCAGGGCATCCACCAACGCGTCCGCGTCCCCTTCATCGTTGTATGCCTGAAAGGAAACCCGGATCAGAGGCGTACCGTTCCAGCGGAACACCGGCGCCTCGACCCGGTATTCGTCGTACAACCGGCGCTTGAGGAGGTCGGGGTCCAGGTTGGGCAAGGGCGCCGCGAAGAACTGCGTGAACCATTCGGGCACATCCGGGCAGATGGGCGGCAGGCCGGTGAGGGCGGCGATGCGGTCGCGGGTTTTGCTTGCCAGCGCCCGGCAGCGTCGGCGTACCGCGTCCCAGTCGTGCTGCTCTTGAAACGCGATGGCTGTAGGCGCCGTCAGGAACGCGGCGATGTCGCGCGTGCCCTGCCATTCGTGCCAATCGACGAACTGCGACCCACCCGGCCGCTCGCTCTCCCAGCCCCAACTCACCACCAACGGCTCCAGCCAGCCCTGCACCTCGGGCCGCGCATACAGAAACGCCGCGCCCTTCGGCCCACACAGCCACTTGTGACACGCGCCGGTGTAGATATCCGCGCCGAGCCCGCGCAGGTTCAGCGGCGCCTGGCCCGGCGCGTGCGCGCCGTCGATGATGGTCAACAGACCGGCCGCCCGCGCCCGCCGGCAGATCTCGGCAACGGGGAAGGTCAGCGCGGTGGGGCTGGTGATGTGGCTCAAGAAGATCACCACTGTAGACAAGGAAACGGGTAGACAAGGAAACAAGGGTACCTTGGTAGATTGGTAGATTGGTAAATTGGTAAATTGGTAAATTGGTAAATTGGTAGATTGGTAAATTGGTAGATGGTGTCATCCCGTCGGCCGATCACCGTGTCACCGTGTCACCGTGTCACCCTGTCACCCTAATTGTTCGGCCACCAACGCCATCAGCTCGCCGACGGTGGGGCGGTCGAAGGCGAAGCGCGTATTGGCCGCGCGGAACAACGCCGACAGGGAGCGGGTGTTGCCGAGCGCCAGCGCGGCGCGATAGTCGGCCACCGCCCTGGCCTGATCTTGCCGTGCGTTGCGCCACACTTGCAGCGCGCCCAACTGGGCCAGCCCGTACTCGACGTAGTAGAAGGGCACGGTGAAGATGTGCAGCTTGCGATGCCAGCCGCTCTCCTTCTCGGCCTGGAGACCATCGAAATCGATGCCGATCATGAAGCGATCCCACAGCTCGCTCCATTTGGCGTCGAGGTCCGCCGCGGACACGGCCTCCGGCGCATCGACATAGACCCAGTGCTGGAACGCGTCCACCACGGCCATGTAGGGGAGGAAACGCACGATGCTGCGCAGATGGTCGGCGTAGGCTCGCCGCGCGTCGGCCTCACTGTAGAAACCGCCCTGGCTCGCTTCGAGATACGGCGCGGAGAGCAGTTCCATGCCCATCGAAGCGACCTCGCAAAACTCCATGGGGCCGTTGTGATTCCACACGAGGGGATGGCGCCGGGATTCCATAAAGTGGAAGGCGTGCCCACCCTCGTGCAGCAGCGTCTGCACGTCGTCGTGGATGCCGGCCGCGTTCATGAAGATGTACGGCTTGCCGCTGACCGGGAGCCCCTCGCAATAGCCACCGGGCGCCTTGTTGGGCCGAGAGGCCAGATCGAGCAACCCATCCCGCATGGTCGTGAAATGGGTGGCCAACGCCGGATCGACGCGCTGGAAGATGCGAGAGGCGCCCTCTTCCAGGTCTGCCACGTCGGTGAAGGGCGCCAGCGGCGCGCCGTAGGGGTTCACCTCGACGTCCCACGGCCGCAACGGCGCTACGCCGAGCGCCGCGGCCTGTTCCGTGTAAAGCTGACGGGCCAACGGCGCCACCTCGTGCTCGATAGCATCGTGGAACGTGAAGCAGTCGGCGGGCGTGTAGTCGAACCGGTTTAGCTCCTGCCATTTGAAGGCCCGATAGTCCGACAAACCGGCGTTGCGGGCGATCTGGCGGCGCAACGGCAGCATCTCCAGAAACAGGGCGTTCAACTCAGCGCGCTGGCCGGCGTAGGCCGCCATGATCAACCGCCACGCCCGCTCGCGCACGCCCCTGTCCGGGTTCAACAGACGGGCGTTGGCCTGTGGGATGGTCTCCACCGCGCCGTCCCAGTCGATGCTCAGGCCGCCGGTGATCTTGTCGTAGCGGTTCTCCAGCTTCATCAGTTGGCTGACAAGCGGCACGTTCTGCGGCCGGAAGATGGCGGCGGCGGCGCGGAAGCGGCGCACCAGCTCGACCGTCTCAGACGACGGGGTGAAGCCGTTGAGAGACAGCAGCCTGTCACGTAACTTCTGGTCCGCGAGACGGCTCCGCGGGATGATCTGCTCGATCAGGACGTTGAACTGCCGGTCCGCCTCCTCATCCGCGGTGTTCTCGCTGAGCGCGCGCTGAATCTTCACTTGCGACTCCTGGAGCACCGCGGCCAGGTCACTCCACCCTTGCAGCCAGGCGTCTGCGTTGGCGGGTGTCAGGTCGGCGGCCAGCAGCGTGTCCACGTGGGGCTGCACGGTGGACCAATCGAGCGGGTTGATGTCGGGGTAAGCCATGCGGTTCCTTTCTCGGCGCTTTGTTGCAATACTGAGCGCGTGTCAGTTTTCGGCCCTTCGACGTTGCTCAGAGCTTGCCCTGAGGCACGAAGGGACATGCTTCGCGCAGTCACACCCGCGCACGCGGGAATGACGGGCTTGCGTCACACCCGCGCACGCGGGACGTCATTCCCGCGCAAGTGGGAACCAGGCTGCTGGATTCCCGCGTGCGCGGGAATGACGCGCGTTGGAGTCTCAGCGTGCGTTTTGTTTGTCATCGATGATGCAGCTTCGGCGCGGCGATGAAGCTCAACCCGTGCTCGGTCAGGGCGCGGGCGGTCGCGTTCAGGGCATTGTGCTTGTCCAGGTAGTTGCGCAATAGATGGGGCATATCGCCGGCCGCCTCGATCTCGGCCTGGTCGCGGAAGTATTCCAGGATGTCGGAGGGATGCTCGCGGGTTTGCTCGACCTCGGGGTCGCCTCCTTCATGTTTGGCCGAGATGTTGGGCACGTGGCCGGCCAGCTCGACCAGTTCATCCCGCCGGTTGTAGGGCTGAATGACGATGCTCTTGAAGGTTTCGGTGATGTGATGCTCGAACCGCACCACGTCCTCGAAACCCAGATCCCGCCGGAATTGAGCGGTGATCTCGATCGTCTCGTTGTTGACCGAATTGCTCCAGTTGAAGCCGATCAACGGGCACGCGCCGTCGTCACGCGAGAAGAGCTTGGCGCCGATCAGGGTCCACAGGGCCGCGTAAGGATTGTCGTTGCCCATGAACACCGAGATCTTGAACTCGTTGTCCACCCCCAGCTTGTGGAGCAGGTAGCCGGCCAACACCGTGCCGGGGTTGATGTTGAGCACCTGGCGGACGCCATACGTGGTGTAGTAGTAGAGATATTCGTCGATCCAGCGCAAGACGTGATCGTTGGGCTGACCGATCCCGCCGAAGTAGCCGGTGATGGTGGCCGGACCGCCCAGGTGGACGTTCGAGCCGTCGGCGCCCTTGGTGTCGAGGGTTTCCACATAGCTGGCGCCCATCACCTGCATGGCCGCGGCAAACGCCAGGATGTCGCCGCGGTCCCGCTCCTGCTCCTGCATCTTGCGCACGCGGATGAAGCGGCCCGGCATCAGCTCCCGGTTGGCGATGGCCTGGCGGGCCTCGGCGATCAGCCAGGGGAAATACTGCGCCGCGCTGATCTCCAGCGTGACCGCGAAATCGTCGCGAAAGACCATCGCGTCGGCCTGATCGCCCAACACCATCCCCCAGTAGTCGGCCATGGAGACGAACGCGCCCGCGTCCCGCTGGCTGATCAGCCACTCCACGTCCGCCAGGTAGGGCGACTTCGCTTCGGCCAGCCTCGCCAGCAGATTGGGCAGCTTGCGCGCTTCGACAGCCCTGGCATTGATCTCTTCGGGCGTGCCGTGCCGGGCGACCACGTCCAGGAGGTCGTCGATGACGCGCGTGTTGGGGTCCAGCAACAGCGCGTTGATGGCATCCAACCGCGCGCTGGCGATCTTCAGCCTGGTCCGGAGGGATTCTCGATCGGTCATCGTATGGCGCTCCTCTCTCCTTTGAAAGGGACAAACATCATCAGTCGCAACAGGGCCACAACGTTCTGACCGCGCCCAGTTTACATGGGATGGGGCGTTTTGGCAAGACAACCGGGGCGCCGTCGAAGAGCCTGAAACAGGAGGCGGACGAGCGCCGAGGAGCGCGGACAAATCCATTTCCTTGGCTGTGGCCGGTCTCCTGACCGAGCCACCGGAAGAGGCCACCGACACTCTTGCGGTATACTCGGCTATCGCGAAGATTTGGCCCCGGCACGGGCTTCGTGATACAGTAGCGGTGCGACAGCGCGCGGG
>MNXL01000219.1 GCA_001871755.1 Anaerolineae bacterium CG2_30_64_16 | reverse complement strand
GCGTGCTGTCGGGCACGCCGCCGCTTGCGCCGACCGCGACGAGGATCTTCTCCTGGGTCGTTCCGTTGGCGGACACGGTTACACCTCCAGCGCCGGGCAGCCCGTGGGAGAGAAGCAGCCCGGCCAGGACGATCAGCGTAACGAGTTGCACAGGATAATCTTTCATCGGATGCGCCTCCTTGCCACGTGCCAGGCACCTGGGAGGTGCCTGGCACGTGATCTGCTTACCCGGAATTCTGCATGAGCGGCATCCAGATACGCGTCGGTTTACCGCTGATGCTGAAGGACCACTCGTAAGTAGCGGTGGTACCCGCGGGAGCGCTGGCAGCGCTGAGGCCCGCCGCCTGCATCTGCAACGCTGTCACCGTATCGGCGGCTACCTCTACCCGGGCCGTATATTTGCCCTCCGACAGCCAACCGTTCTCCGGCCGGAAGCGCACCCCCCACACGGGCTCGGCCACGGGGATGATCGCGCCCAGATCGTAGGTCAGGCCTGCTGCTGTGCCGGGCGCCTCGTGGCCTTCGGCATCCAGCAGATGGAAGCTCTGCACGGTGACAGGCTGATTGAACGCGGCTGTCACTTGCCAGCCCCGGTTCTCGATGCTGCCATCTGCCGGCATCATCGCGATGACCTGCAAGTCGGGCGCCCGTACGCCCACGCTGACCGCCGGGCCCACATTGCCGCTCATGTCGTACGCAGCCACGTCCGCCTGGATGGATCCGGCCGGATCGAGGGTGGCGATGACGGTCTGGCTGATGGGCTGGGTGACGGTGAAGGTCTGACCCGCGCTCGTCGTGATGCGATAACCCTCGACGTCGGGGGCGGAAGCCAGGGCGTCCCATAGGACCACAGCCACGCCATCGCTGCCTGCTCTGGCGTTTACGCCGACGGGCGCCGCCGGCGGCGTGCTGTCGTGGTAGTCGAACACCACCTGGCTGATCACCGGCATGTTACGACCATCGTTCGCGGCTACCGTGAAGATGTACACGCCGCTGGGAATGGCCGGTTGCCAGTCGTAGGAGCCGTTGAGAGCGTCAGAGGTGGTGATAGGCCAACGTTTGCCGTCGTGGTCTTCGGCATAAAGCTGGACGCTCACCGGTTCGGGATTTTCCACATTGCTCTGGTCCTGGGATTGCCAGGTGATGCGCAGCCAACCCTCCTGCGTGAGGTAGAGGGGCTGCTGTGCGGACAGAGCTTGCGCGGCGGCGGTGGCCTGGGGGCTGTCGTCGCCGTACATGTGGGCGGGGCTGCCCGGCGCCACTTGCACGCTTTGGGCGCCGGCCTCTCCCGGCTGCATCTGCTCCACCCGCATCGTCAGTTCCGGCTCGGGATCGGCGCCCAGGACGACGACGGTGTTGCCGGCCTGCAGTTGCAAGGTCCAACGGCCCACCTGCGGTCGGTCGATCACGTACATCCGCTTGAACTCGGCGCCCTCCTGGTGGGAGATGGCGGGCGCTAATGTCAGACGCTGGCCGTCCGGCTGCACCGCCACCAGATCTTCGGGATGATCCCAGTTCAGCGCATTGACGCTCTCGATCAGGGCGATCTGGCGGGAGGGCGGGATCTCCACCAGGGTTTCGGTCCGACCGCCCTCGATAGCCAGGGCCGACAGCGCCGCGGCGCTGCTAAAGCCGCAGCTATGCCCCGCGGGACAGACCACCTGATAGGGGCTGGCGCCGCCGCCGCCCTCGAACCGCAGCGGGCTAAAGCCGACGAAGCCCCAAACTTTGAAGCCGACGATATCCAGCAAGCCCTGCCCGCCCCAGACCTTGCTCTTGTCGCGGCGGAACTTGCCCACCTCGCCGCTGACGGGACCGATCTCGACATCGCCCCAGAACGGCAGCCATCCCCAGATCGCATTCTTCTTGACGAGGATGCTCACCTGCACCCCGGCCGCCAGCGTGAACTCCTGCTCCGTGTCGATGCCAAAGGCCATATAGCCCACGATCTTGATGATGAACAGGTTGAGTTCGGCCCGCGTGCTGAAACCTGTTGCCGAAATCGTGGCATCCACTCTGATGACTTTGTAGCCGATCAGATAGAGTTCGGCGCTGGTGGTCAGCTTGAACTCCGGCTTGAGATGCAGCGTCACTTGCCCCTCGGCTTTCAGCAAGGTGACGCCATTGAACTGGCCGGCTGTGGCGACGCCCAGCATCACCGAGAACTGGACGTCTTTTTCCTCCAGGTTGAAGGAGCCGCCAATCTTGACGATGTAGAGACCAGTGCTACCCAGAGGGCCGATGGCGGCCGGCGGCGTACCTTCGTAGACGATAGTCACCTGGCGGAGGTAGAAGACGCTGTTCTTCACTTCCATTTTAAAACTGCCCGTGACCGAGAACATGTTGAAATTGAGCCTGGCGCCGGCGCCGAAGGTATAGTGCCCGGTGCTCAGTTGTTTGAATTCTCCGTGGGCATTTTCTACACCGACACCGGCAAAGCTGAATTTGGCGATGTTGAAGCTGCCGCCCTTGACATCGAAGCCTTGAGAGCCGCCAATCGTCATGCCGAACAACTGGAAGGAGGCCCCGCCCATGGCCGGCGGCAGTTTCGCACCCACCTCCGTCACCGTGATCAGGTTATCCGTCCACACCGCCTTCTTCACTTCGACCGTCATCCCGATCAGTTCCAGCTTGAAGCCCTCAACCGAGCCTGTCACTTTGCCAGAACGATCGACCTTTACATGCAGCGTGGCGCTGGCGCCTTCCACTTCCTGCGCCGTGAGATAGGTTCCGGCCTGCTGCGCCGCGGCCAGATTCACGGCCTGAATGTTGACCGTGCCCCAAATCTCCCATTCGAACTCACTCTTAGCATTGACGTTCAGTTTCGCTTTGAGATTGTGCAGCTTGAGTACCGGCTTCAGGTCCACTTCGTTGATATTGACTTCGGCGTCGATGTCCTTCCACTCGATCTTGTCTTTGGTGATGCGGAGGTTGGTCACCTGCAGCATGGAGCCACCACCCCAGCTCTTGGGGAAGGTAAGCGTGGCCTTGTCCGCGGTGAAGACGTCATTTTCGTATTTGAGGGTAGCAACCTCCAAATTCACGCCGGCGATGCCCAACCTGGCGCCCAGAATATCGAATTTCACCTTGCCGTCTTCATCGATGTTGATCTTGATCTTAGTTCCGACATTCCCCAGTGTCGTCTTCTGACCGCCCAGCAGGAACGTGACCTCGGCCAGCAGATTGACCGCGTACTTGCTGGCCGTGTTCTTGAGCACGAGCTGACCTTCGTGCACCTTGAAGGCGACGCCCACCTGCTGCTGAGGCGCCCCACCCAGCCAAAAGGTTTTGTCCACCGCGAACTTCGCCCCAGCTTCTTTGAACTGAATGAACGGGCTTTTGTCGGTGATCTTGACATCGGTGAGGTAGATGGTGCTGTTCACGCCCCAGGCGGAAGGCATCTTGAATTCGGTGCGGGTGGCAATGAGCTGGTAGCTGAAATTGTCACTGGGAGCGAAGCTGGCCAGTCCCGGCGGCCGATTAGCCGCCACCGGCAGGTTGACCAGATCGAATTTCAGGTCGCGCATGTCGAAGGGGTGTCCAGCGACCTGCAAGTGCAGCAAGCCGATATTGGTGCTGAGCTTGCCTACTTTATCTTTGGCATCCTTGTGCAGGGACAAACGCAAGTTATCGACCTTGACATTGCTATTGCCGGGGAGACTGGGCAGACGTATGCGTCCTTGGAGTTCAATCCTGTATTGCGAGTTGAGCGACGTTACATGCGCCGAACTGGGAACTGTGCCGGCGACATAACTGCCCCCACTCAACAACTCGATGCCCAGAGTCGCCTTTAGTGGCTGGGCATTCTGGCTGCCGGCGCCTTCGATCATGAAGAAATTGCCCAGGTTGAGAGGCGGGATGTTGAAATCGTAGCCGCCGGCGAGGCGTTTGAACTGCAAGCCATCGCCGCCCAAAGTCAGCCCTTCCACCAGGATGGGCGGGATGCCTTTGAATACCAGCGTGGCCTTGCCGATGCTGAGCACGCCTTTGGTCGTGACCGACAGGTTCTCGGCGGTAAGCTCCCCACCGGCGACGGCGAGCTTCAGCGTCGGAGCATCGGTCACCAATACCAGATCGCCAGTGGCCGTGACACGGCCGCGCACGTTGAACTTGAAATTGGGATTCTCCGGGATCTCCTTGACCTGGATTTCGCCGGATAGTTCCACGTAGTCGCGAATGGCGCTCAGGGTAAGGCCAATCTCGTCCGGGAACTCGAAGTTCTTGGGGAAGAGGTCGCCGATATACTTGTCCACCTTGCCGCCCAGGGTCAGGTCGCCCGAGGTGCGGTTGACCAGCAACTGGTCCCCGGCCAGGATGGGGATGCGATGCGGCTGCATCTGCACCACACCTGCCACCTCGATGTCCCCGGTATTCTTCCACGTGATTTTGGCGGTGACCACGGTCTTGTCGAGGAGCGTAACGCTATCCACGAAGTAGAAGCGCTTGCTGCACTTGCCATCGGTCTCCTTCGGTCCCAGGAAGAGATTGCCGGTGGCGGTGGTGACGCCGCCCTGCACCTGGAACTTGTCGGCGTAGACGCAGACTTTCTCCACGGCTTTGGTCGGTTGCCCCACAGGCGTGGCCCGGGGGGTGGGAGTGACAGTGGGAGTAGCTGTACGGGTAGGGGTTGATGTCGGTGGCCTCGTGGCGGTATAGGTGGGCAGGGGCGGCGGCGGCGGACTTGATCCGGCCGGCAGGAACCAGAGATCGAGCAGATCGAAGGCAAGCACAGGGGGGCAGAGCCACTGGAAGGTGGACCAGACGCAGAGCGCGTCGTAGCCCGGCACGATGATCTCCAGATCGGCGCGCGTGGTATCACTGCCAGGGTCTAACACCTGCAGGATGGCCCGCGAGCCGGTGGCGAATTCATAGCGGCTGAAGAGATAGCTGGCAGGCCCGCTGATGCCGAGGCAAAGTGAGTCTGTTGATACGAGTGAATTCTCGCCCATGTTGATCAGGAAAGCGCCATCATTGCCGCTGGTCGCCGAGGCCAACTCACCGGCGCTGCGGTCGCTGCACCGGCGCAGCGAGAGCGGCACATTGGCCAGCGGCGCCCGGTCATCGTTGTTCGTGTCCGAGTAGATGTGCCCGCTGAAGCGCCAGGCGTGGTCTCCGGGCGGCGGGACGGGCGTCGCCGCCAACACGGAAATGGTCGCCAGACGCAGGTCTGGCCGCGTGCGGCCTTGCTGATCGGTGGCCGATACATACACGTCGTGCTGTCCTACCATACTGGCTGTCAGTTCAAATGCCCAGGTGACACGTAGATCGGTAGAATTGGTACACTCCCACCTGGTCACCCAAGTACCGTTATATCCCAGGCCATGATCGGCGTTCCCGACCAGCTGCGCATGTTGGTTTTGCGCCGAGTTCGGATATTCCGCTCTGAAAGGGAGCTGTGTCCATGTATTGCCGCTGGCGGCAAGCAACACCAGCGGTTCGCCTCGCTGAAGGGCCGGGCCGATGGGGCCATAGTTGGAGACGTGCGCTTTGAAACGGGCGAGCGTGGGGTTGGCCGGCGTGCCGAAGTAAAGTTCCACCCATTCGATGTTCTGGCAGCCTTCGGCATCCCGATAGGTGACATCCACCGTCTCCAGAGAGTCGTAGCTGAGGGGATTCTCGATCCTGATGGTGACCGCCTGGGGCGCTGTGCCGGTGGGCGTGGCCGTCGGCGTGGCCGTGCGCGTGGCAGTGGCGGTAGGGGTCGGCGTAGCGGTCCTGGTCGGGGTGGGCGTGATCGTGGGCGTGGGCGGGGGATTCTCGATATGCGCCTCCACGCTGTAATCGTTATCCTGGCCCAGATGTTGGGCGCTGGCCCCGGCGCCGGTCAGAAATTGGGTTGGGTAGACTTGCAAAGTGTAGGCGCCCGCTTTGGTAATGTCGGCGAAGATGTGGTTTGTCCCACCCCGGTCGCCGGTGGCCGCGTCGATGACCACGGGCGCGCCCGCGGGATCGTAGATGATCTGCGTGATCTCGACGGGGGGATTGGCGACAATGAAATGCGCCACCTGGCCGATAGCGTTGGCGGGAACATCAACCCGGAAGAAATCTTGATCATCGTTGCGTTCGAAGCAGTTGTGGTCGAGGCGTTGGCCGATGGCGATGGGCGCCGCTGTCGAGCGGGTGTTGTCAGGCTCTTGTGGATCGTAGCCGGTCGGGCAGAGCCACGATGCCGGTGGGGGCGGGGTGGCATTAATGGCCTGGGCGAATTGATAAGGCTGGCCGGTGTTCGGGGTTTCATAAGGCGGACTGAGCCAGAGACGATAGGCCCCGGCGGCAGCTATCGAGACCGAGAGGGATTGATCAGGACGAATGACCCCCGAGCCGACTGTTTTCGCCGCCACCGGCGAGCCTTCGGGATCGAAGACGCGCACGCTGGCGCCGCCGGGCAGGCCATTGAGGTTGAGATGCCAGTATTGCCCCACTTGCGCTGCGGCCATGGTGCGGGTGTAGTTGTCCTGGTCGCTGTTATTGCTGAAGCAAGAGTTGACCGTCGCGTTGCCGGTAATGTCTTTGGCCTGCCCGGCGCTGTTATTCGGTTCGTAGCTATCGCCACAAGTCACAGGCGTAGACGTGGGCGTCGCCTGGATGACACGCTGCGTGAATTCGTAGGGCAGACCCTCGGCCGGGACGCTGTAAGGGGCGATCAGCGCCAATTTGGAGATGCCGGTCAAGGTGATCGGAATACTAATGGAAGTGACCGCGGCATGGGTGTAAAAGGAAAAGGCGACGTCATTATTCGGGTTTTTGACATAGCCCTGTACGTCCTTGGGCAAGTCGCTGATGTCAAGTTCCCAGTAAGTACTCTGTCCGTTAACAGTGATGGTGCGCTGGTAGGTGTCTTGGTCTCGATCGTGGGCAAAGCAGGCGCGAACGATTGACAGAGCGTTAATGTCTGTGGCCTGGTCGAAAGTTTCGTTGGGTTCATAAGGATCGCTGCAATAGCCCGGGGGAACCGTCACCGTGGGCGTGCGCGTGGGCGTGCGCGTGCGCGTGGGTGTGTGCGTGCGCGTGGGCGTGCGCGTGCGCGTTGGCGTTGAGGTATTGGGGATTGGGGATTGGGTATTTGTTGGTGTCGCGGTGCGCGTGCGGGTGGGCGTGCGTGTGGGTGTCCAGGTGGGGGTCGGCGCTCGCGCATCGATCCACAACCAGTAGTTGGTACTGCTCCCTGCACCCTCTGGGCTGTAAACGCGTACCCGATAATTGCCATCGTAAGCCGCTGTGGTCGAGATGCGTTCCGTCGTCTGGCCGCCATTGTGCGAGTCCCCGGCCCAACTTTCGTAGGGATCGTAGAGCTCCAGATCGTAGTTGGCGGGCAGATTCGCCAGTTCCAGTTCGATCACCTCACCCAGACTCACGGCAAACTGGAACCAATCCTCATCGCCCGGACACAGCCGGTCGCCCATGTAGTTGACGCCTGTCGTGACCAGGGTGGCGGAAGCGAAGTCATTGTTGGGTTCATCGCCGTCGTTGACACAGGCGGGCGTAGGCGTCCAGGTGGCTGTGGGCGGGATATCCAGTTCATTGGCCAGGGTGTAGTTGGTCTCCGACCAGGCGCCGTTATGACCCCATACACGTATGCGATATGTGCTGGACACCTCGATCGGATAGGTGATGTGTTCGCTGTCCGTGCCACCATTGGCCGACTCGGCCAGGAGCTGGCCGGCAGAGTCATAAAAGGCCAGATTATAATCCGCGGGCAGGTTGTACAGGTCAATGTAGACGGCTTCACCGGCGTTCAATTCGACCTTGAACCAATCTTCATCCCCTTCAGGGCGCAAATAGGCATTGACAAAATCATTTCTGCCCAGCCAGGCGGCGTCATCGAAATTGTCGTTGGGTTCGAAGGGGTCTGTGGGGCACTGGGCCGGCTCGATGGCCGCTGATCTGGGTGCTACGGTTCTTAGAGCATCCCTGAGACCGACGTGCAGGTTATAATCGGTGGCGCGGCCATCCGCTACCCATAAGCGCAGGAGATAGCGGCCTGCAGGCAGGGTTTTGTTGCGGATGAAATCGCCTTCGGCCCGCGGCTCGGCTTGAAAGACGCGATGCCCCCACCAGGTGCGCAGTTCCATCTGCACGTTGGCGTTGGTGCGGCTGAAGTAGGCGTCGATGTCCATGGTCGCCGCTTGCGCCAGGGTGAAGCGGAAGTAGTCCTGGTCATCATGGCCGGTAGCCACCTCGCCCAGAGTGAGGCCGTTTCGGTCCAGACGGGGATTCTCGGCCGAGAGAGTTCCCAGGTTCTGGGTCTGCAGGAAGGTGTTGTTAGGCTCCTGGTTGTCCGTCGGCAAGGCCAGGCCCAGGCGCACAGCTTCAGCGGCAGCAGCCGCAGCGCGCGCATTGGCCGGGGTGGCGCCCTGAACCACCGGCGCGCCTGCGCTCATTAGCATTGAGACAATCATAAACACGTCGAGAATGCGGAAAAGACGTTTATTCATGATAATACTCCTTTTCTAGCCTGACCCACCTTGATTTGCAGACCCTTCGGGTTTCATTCACGGCGTATATCTCGTTCTCGGCGTGACCGAAACCCGAAGGGTCTGACGAGCGGCGATTTTCAGGGCAGGGCAGTTGCCTCAGTGCCGCTTACTCACGACGGGGAAGTACATCTTGTGCCCCGGCGTGCCGCCGGCCGATCGGCCG
>MNXL01000325.1 GCA_001871755.1 Anaerolineae bacterium CG2_30_64_16 | reverse complement strand
GAGAAAAGCAAGCGTTTTACCGTGATTGGCGCCGGGAATGGCGGCAAGGCGATGGCGGCCCATTTGGCGCTGATGGGCCTTCGGGTCACGCTGTACAATCGCACGCCAGAACATGTGGCTGTGATTCGAATGCGTGGGGGCATCGACCTGGAGAGTTATGATGGGGGACCGCACGGCTTCGGCCGCCTGGCGGCCGTCACCTCCGACATCGGCGAGGCGCTGGACGGGGCTGACGTGGTGATGGTCGTCGTACCCTCTTCGGCTCACGCCGAGATCGCCCGGACTGCCGCGCCTTACCTGCGGGACGGGCAGATCGTGGTCTTGCACCCTGGTCGCACCGGGGGGGCGCTCGAGTTCGACAAGATCTACCACGACCTGGGCTACACTGCCGACGTCATCATCGCCGAAGCGGAAACCTTCATCTATGCCAGCCGATCCGAGGGGCCGGCCCAGGCGCGCATCTTCCGCATCAAGGAGGCGGTGCCGGTGGCGGCACTGCCTGCCACGCGCACGGCAGAGGGGCTGGCCGCGCTGGCGCCGGCCTATCCCCAGTACATCGACGGCGTGAGCGTGTTGCACACGGGCCTGAACAACATGGGCGCCATCTTCCACCCGGCCTTGACACTGCTCAACGCCGGTCGGATCGAGTCCACCAGCGGCGATTTCCAGTTCTACATCGAAGGCGTGACCCCGTCGGTGGCCCGTGTGTTGGAGGTGCTCGATCGGGAGCGGGTGACCGTGGCCGCGTCTCTGGGTATTCGCGCGCGCACGGCCATGGAGTGGCTGGAACTGGCCTACGGCGTTACCGGCCAGGATCTGAACGAGGCGATTCACAACCAGACCGGCTACTACGGCATCAAGGCGCCCCACACCCTGAACCACCGCTACATCTTCGAGGACGTGCCGATGAGCCTGGTCCCCATTGCCGCTCTGGGGCAGCACCACGGCGTGTCGGTGCGCGGCATGGACGCCATCATCCGCCTGGCGTGCATCATCCACCGCACCGACTACTGGCGCCGCGGGCGAACCCTGGACAGACTCGGCATCGCCCATCACAGCGTGAGCGAACTGATCGCCTACGTCATGGAGGGGATGCCGCTGATGTGAAGCGGAAACTCACGTTTGAATTTCGTAGACTTTCTCAGCCTGCGGACAACCCGGCCTTCACGCGCTCCGGGAAATGACAGGCCGCCAGGTGGCGTCCGCCGTTCAGCGCGCGCAAGGGCGGCGCGTCGCTGCGACAGCGCGCTGCCGCATACCGGCAGCGCGGATGGAAGGGGCAGCCGGGCGGCGGCTTGCGGGCGCTGGGGATCTCGCCCGTCAGGATGATCTGCTGGCGCTTGTCGCGCAGTGTGGGGTCCGGGAGCGGAATCGCGGAGAGCAGCGCCTCGGTGTAGGGATGCCGGGGCTGGGTGAACAGCGCTTCGGTCTCGGCCAGCTCGACGATCTTGCCCAGGTACATGACGGCCACGCGATCGGCGATGAAGCCGAGCACGTTCAGGTTGTGGGTGATGATGACATAGGCCAGGTTGAGCTCCTCGCGCAAGTCCTTGAGCAGGTTCAGGATGCCCGCGGCCACCGACACGTCCAGGCCGGCGGTGGGCTCATCGGCCACGAGGATATCCGGATTGAGGGCCAGCGCCCGCGCAATGCCCACCCGGCGGGCCTGGCCGCCCGAAAGCTGATGCGCATACTTCTCGGCTTGCTCGGACGAGAGGCCCACCGTGGCCAGCAACTCATCGACCTTCCGCTTGGGGTCGTCCACCGGGACGCCGTGGATACGAAACGGCTCCAGCAGGATGGCGGACATTTTCATCCGCGGGCTCAAACTGGAGCACGGATCCTGGAAAATCATCTGCATCCGGGCGCGCAGCGGTCTGAGTTTGGTTTGGGGGATGTGGGTGATGTCCTGTCCGTCGATGATGACTGTCCCGGCAGTGGGGTCCAGCAGGCGCAGGATCGTGCGCCCCAGCGTGGTCTTGCCGGAGCCAGACTCGCCCACGAGGCCCAGCGTCTCACCCCGGCAGATCTCGATGTCTACGCCATCCACTGCCCGCACGGCCCCGCCCCGCTGCCCCAAGATCTGACTCAGAAAGGCAACGTGATCGCGAAAATGGGTGCGCACCTGTTCCGTCTTGATCACCACCTCGTCGCTGGCCAGCGCGGCCTTGGCAGCCTTCACGGCCAGCGGCTTCCGGGTTTCGGACGGCAGGGCCACGGTTGGGCCGGCGGCCTCCCAGGCCGGGCCGTAAGCGTGACACAGCACGTGCTGGTCGCCGCTCGGAAGGTAGTCTGGTTCGGCCGTGTGGCACAGCTCGCGCGCCATGTCGCACCGCGGCGCGAACTTGCAGCCCGCGGGCAAGTCGCGCAGACTGGGCACGCGGCCGCGGATGGTTCTCAGCCGGTCGGCTCGCACACTGTGTGATGGATGGGAGCGCAGGAGCGCCTGCGTATAGGGGTGTTTGGGCGCGCCAAAGACGTCCAGGACGGCGCCAGCCTCGACGATGTTGCCCGCGTACATCACGATCAGCCGATCGCAGATCCGGGCGATCACGCCCAGGTCGTGGGTGATATACAGGATGGCCGTCCCGAGTTCGTCCCGCAGCCCCAAGATCAGCTCGAGAATCTGCGCCTCCAGGGTCACGTCGAGCGCCGAAGTCGGTTCGTCAGCGACCAGCAGGGCGGGGTTGGAAAGTAGCGCGATGGCGATCATGATCCTCTGGCGCATACCACCCGAAAATTGGTGCGGATACTCCTGGATCTGCCGCGGCGCATCCGGGATGCCGACGCGTTCCAGCATCGCCAGCGCCCGCTCCGTGCGTGCGCGCTGCCACTTGCGGCCGCTGCCGGGCATTTGCGCTTTCTGCGCGTCCAGCATTTGTTGTTCGATGCTGAAGACGGGGTTGAGACTGGTCATCGCGTCCTGGAAGATCATGGCCAGGTCTTTGCCCCGCAGCCGGCGCAAGCCCTCCTCATCGAGCTGGACCAGGTCCTGGCCCCGGAACAGCATCTGCCCGGCGGTGATCTGGCCGTTCGGCGGCAACAGCCGCATCACGGCCGAGGCGATGGTGCTTTTGCCGCATCCCGATTCGCCGACGACGCCGACGATCTCCCCTTCGTGGATGTCAAAGCTGGTGTTGCGGATCGCGGTCAGGATGCCGTCTTTAGTGTGGTACTTGATCTCCAGGTCTTCCACTTGCAGGATCTTGGCTGGCATCAGGCGCCTCGACTTCCGGAAAGCCGCGGGTCGAGCACGTCCCGCAGCGTTTCTCCGAAGAGGGTGAACCCCAAAGTAACGATGATCAGGGTCAGGCCCGCCCAGGTGATGGGCCACGGCGAATGGCGGATGAAGTTGAACCCATCGGACAGGATCACCCCCCAGGAGGGGGTCGGGGGCCGGACGCCGAGCCCCAGAAACGAGAGCCCGGCTTCGAACGTGATGACCACAGGCAGGTCCATCGCGGCCAGAATCAGGAGTGGCGCCACGACGTTGGGCAGGATGTGGCGGAAGAGGATGCGCGTCTGGTTGGCCCCCAACGAGCGCTCGACCTCGACGTATGGTTCCTGCCTGGCCGAGAGTACCTGGGCGCGGGTGATCCTGGCATAGCCGGGGGTCCAGGCCAGGCCGATGACGATGATGACGTTCCGCAGCGAGGATCCCAGCAACGCCAGGATGGCCAGCGCGAGGATCACGGCCGGGAATGCCTGCAACGAGTCGAAGATGACCAGCGCCACGTCATCGACGAGCCCGCCCAGGTACCCGGCCAGGAGCCCCAGTGAAACGCCGCCGACCAGCGCGATCCCGACCGCAGGTACCGCGACCCCGAGTGCGATCCGGGCGCCGAAGACGATACGCGCCCACAGATCGCGGCCCAGGTGGTCTGTGCCCAGCCAGTGCGCCTGTGAAGGACCCTGCAACATGCTCGGGATATCCTGTTCTTCGTAGCTGTACGGGGTGAGCAACGGCGCGAAGATGACCATCACGATGAAGGCCAATACGATCACAAAGCCCAGCGCGCCCAGCGGCCGTCTGAGCACGTCGCCCAGGACGGGAATCCGGTTGAGGAACTGCTGGTAGCGATTGGCAGGTCTGGCGACGTACTGCATTATTCTAACCTCGCGTTTTGTCCAACTGGATGCGGGGATCCAGGTATGTATACAGCAGGTCGGCCAGCAGATTGGCGGTCACGAACAGAAAGGCGACGACCAGCACGCCCGCGCGGACGACCGGGAAATTGCGGCTTTGGATGCCGTTGTAGATCAGCGTGCCCATCCCCGGCCGGCTGAAGATCAGCTCCACAAAGACGGCCCCGGCCATCAGATTTCCGACGCCGATGCCCAGGACAGCGACTGTAGGGATCAAGGCGTTTTTGAGCGCGTATTTGTAAAAGATCAGCCGTTGGGAAAGGCCGGCGGCCATGTGGGCCCGGATATAGGTCTGGTTGAGCACTTCCAGCAGGCTGGCGCGCACCAGCCGCGCCAGGTAGCCAACCCAGGTGATGGCCAAAGCCACCGCGGGCAGGATGAGATGCCGGAGATAGTCCGGCACATCCCCGCGCACGCCCAGGCCAATGGCCGGCATAACTTTCAACTGCACTGCAAAGAGCAACAGCAGAAACAGCCCGCCCACGTACGAAGGGATCGTGATGAAAGAGATGGAGATCACGGCCGTGATGCGGTCCAGCCAGGAATCCGGGTGGGTGGCCGAGTAGACGCCCAACGGGACCCCCAGCAGCACGGCCAGCCCCAGGCTGGTCCAGGCGAGGATCAACGTGTGGGGGAGCGCGGCCCCCACGATTTCGTTGAGCGGTCGGCCAGAGAAGACGTCGGTGCCGAGGCTGCCGTGCAGGACGTCCCACAGGGCCAGCCCGACCTGCGCGATGACTGGCTTGTCCAGGTTCATGGCGGCGCGCGTTTTGGCGATCAGATCGGCGTTGGCCCGCGGCCCCAGGAGGGTCTTGGCCGCATCGCCGGGCACGACGTGGATCAGCAGTGTCAGATAGATCGTGACCAGTAGCAGGACCAGGACTGTCATGACGAACCGCTTGAGAAGGTACGTACGCACTCGTGGGATTTCCTTTGCTACACTGGCTGACCACCTCACCCCCCTGCCCCCCTCTCCTACGCGGAGAGGGGGAGGTCGGCGCCCCCTCCTTCGCAGGGCCTGCCCTGAGCCAGTCGCAGGGCCTGCCCTGAGCCAGTCGCAGGGCCTGCCCTGAGCCAGCAGTCGAAGGGCCTGCCCTGAGCCAAGTCGAAGGGCCTGCCCTGAGCCAGTCGAAGGGAGGGGGTTGGAGGGTAGGTGGACGATGCTCAGGGCAGACTACTGAGCCGGTTCGAAGTCGTAGTACTGCGGTTGGCCGTGCGGTGTGGTCGCCGGCTTGATGTTGGGCGAATAGGCGTAGGTCATGACGCCGTGCGTGATCCAGATCGTCTGGGCAGCCTCATCCCAAATCTTCTGCATCTCGATGTAGATCTTCTCGCGCTCCGCGTCATCCATGGTGACCAACCCTTTGCGGTGCAGCTCGTCGTACTTTTCATCGCACCAGCTTTGCGTGTTCCAGACCGTTACCTGATCGCACGTGAACCACATCGTCGCCCAGGCAGGATCGGGGTTCATGGAGTAGTTGCTGGTCAGGAGTTCGTTGTTCTTGACCGCGTCCTCTCCGAAGCTGGTGGACCAGTAGGCGCTCGATTCCATCGGGTTGAGCGTCAGGTTGATCCCGATCTCCTTCAGGTTCTGCTGGAGGATCTCGCCCCAGGTGCGGTATTCGGTGGTGTTTTGCAGATCGAGGCGCAGGTCGAGCGTGGTCAGGCCGGCCTTGGCCATGTACTCTTTGGCCTTTGCCACGTCCCGGTCATAGTGCGGCGCATCGGCCCAGTGGCCAACCAGTCCGGGTGGGATCAGGGCATATTCCTGTTCGGCCTGGCCCATGTACGCGGCCGCCAACATGCTCGGTACGTCCGCCGCGTAGATGATGGCCTTGCGCACGTTGATGTCCTGCAACTTCTCGTTCCCGAGGTTGAGGGCAATCCAGCGATAGCGCAGCGAGGGTTTCTTCCAGACCAGGAAGCTGGGATTGTTCTCGAATCGATCGGCCGACGTGATGCTGATCCGGGTCCAATCCAGGTCGCCCGCTTCGAGGGCGACTTCAGCCGCCTTGTCGTCCTCGATCGGGATCAAGTGGATCTCATCCCAGATCGGCTCGGGGCCGAAGTAGTTGGGATTCTTTTTGAGGATGACCATCTCCTGCGGCCGCCACTCGGAGAACAGGTAGGGGCCGCTGCCGATGATGTTCGTGGCAAATTTATCGACACCGATCTCCTCGACGAACTTCTTGCAGATGATGGCGCCGCTGCCCACGGGTAGGGTTGAGTGCCACAATGGCGCAAAGGGCTCCTTGAGGATGATCTTGCCGTTGTACTTGTCGATGATTTCGACGTGATCCAGGGTGGCCCAGTCATCTGCGTAGGCCGCATCCAGATCGGGATCGAGGAAACGCTCGTACGAGTATTTCACGTCCTCTGTGGTCACCTCGCCGTAGCCATTCTGCCACTGAACCCCTTCTTTCAGCTTGAAGGTGATCACCTTGCCGTCTTCCGACTGTTCGATCGTCTCAGCCAGGTCGTTGCAGAGCTCGTAGGAATTGGCGCAGTAGCGCACCAGGCCACTCATGACGGAGTTGGCGACCATGGTGTCGTTTTCCGAGATCTGGAAGGCCGGGTCCAGGTTCTGGATATCTCCGTACATCCGCACGCGCAGAATTTTGGGGGCCGCGGCGGTCGGCGCGGGCACGGCCGTGGGGGGTGGGGCCGCGGTCGCGGCTCCGGCGGCTTCTCGGTCGCTGGAGCCGGTTGGGGCGCTGCCGGTGCTTGGGTGGGGGCGCAGGCGCCAATCAACATGCTGAGGATGATCACCAGGCTCATCAGCCATAAAGCGCGCTTGTTCATTTTGACTCTCCTCCATTGTGGGTGTAGCAGGATCTGTGATGATACGACAGGTATCCTCTCAGTTTTTCGCGGGTTGCTGTGGCCAGTCTGGGACCGAGCCCCCGTGGCTCGGTCCCAGACTGCATCGTGAGCGTGTCGAACGACGGCCACAGGCCTACGGATTCTTGAGAAGATACCGATAGAATTCAAAACCATCGCTCGATAGCGCCACCTCCTTCCTCAATTCACCAGCAACTCCCGGCGCGCCCGGGTCATGATCTCGTCCAGGTGGCGGCTGACGTCGTCCGGCAGCGGCTCGACCTGGTGTGTCCGCAGGATCTCTTTTGCCCGCGCCCTGGCAGTCGCCACCATCCCCGCGCCCGCATCGGCGGCGTCCCCGCCGCGCGGTCTGAGGGTGGGAAGCCACAGCGCGCCCTGGCGCACCTGCTTGACGGTGTGCAGCTCGCTGAGAAAGACGCCGTCGCCGGGGATCACTCGTTGCATGACCTCATAGGCCAGCGTCGTCTCGTTCACGGCGCAGCCGCCGATGATCTGCTTGATCAGGCCGATGATCTCGTCGTCGATCACCGCGATCTCAAACCCGGCGACCAGCCCCCCGCCATTGCCGACACCGGACAGGATATCGACGCCCGCCAGCGCCGGCACGAGCGCGTTGGCCAGCCGTTCGTACGCGAACTGTGGGTCGAGCAGGTGCGAGCTGGTGCACAGGCCGTATGTATCGCACGGCAGCCCCAACCGGTGAGCGAGTTGGGCGGCGCAGGCGCCGGTCAGGCCTACCTCCGGCCCACCCCACGCTGATATCGCGATCCGCATATCGATGGGGCTGATGCGCGAGCAGTAGACGACCGGCGCGCCTGGCCGCGCTGCCGCGGCGATGGCGAAGCTGGCCAGCACCTCGGCGTGCTGTTGGGCCAGCGCGCCGGCCATCGTCACCGGCCCGGTGGCGCCCAGCGATGGCGCCGGCAAGGAATGGAATGGCGCTCCAGATTGCGCCACGGCGATGATCGCGCCTGTCACATCCCGGGTGAACTTGAGCGGGCTGACCGGCGAGACGCTGATCGATAGGTTGGGATGCCCCCGGAAGGCATCCATGCCGCCACAGCAAGCGGCCGCCAGCTCGACCACATAGGGCACGTCCCGGGCTTTGTCGATGGCGGCGGAAGAGACCGGCTTCCGCGTGTTGCGCAGCATTGCCGCAGTCGATGCCACGAACATGAGCTCGGCCGGCACATCCTGCGCGCCAAACAGGGGCGTGATGTGGTCCACGTTCGGCAGAGCATCCAGCAGCCGCGTGATATCGGCGATATCCTGCAAGGTCGCGGGCCGGCTGACACCGGTGTCGAGATCCAGGGCGTACGGCTGGCCTCCGCCGTTGTGAAAGCGCACCCGCCCATCACCGAATGTGAAGGCCAAAGTACCATCCAGATTCCTCGATTCCTGGTGCGCGGTGACGTGGTCCAGCGCCCACCTGACAACCTCACGGGGGATGCGGGTGCGCTGGCGCTCGACCTGGCAGCCCAACCCGTGCAACATTTCTTGCGCCTGGCCGTGGTCGAGTTCGATGCCTACCTGGTCCAGCAGGCGGTAGGCGGTTTCCTCGATCTGGTCGAGCGCATCGTCCGAAAGATACTGTAGCAGCAAGCGGTTTTCCAGCATGATCGCTCAATCCCTGGCCAATTCCCGGCGCGCCCGGGCCATGATCTCGTCCAGGTGGCGGCTGACGTCGTCCGGCAGCGGCTCGCCCTGGTGCGTCCGCAAGATCTCTTTCGCCTTTGCCCTGGCCCGCGCCAGCATGTCCGCGCCGGTTGAGGCATCCGCGCCGCGTGCGCTGATGTCGGGTAG
>MNXL01000203.1 GCA_001871755.1 Anaerolineae bacterium CG2_30_64_16 | reverse complement strand
GCCGGAGATTGACCGGCTGAAGCCTCGAGTCCGGGTTGCAGAGCCCACATCTTTATCTGACTTACTATAGAGACGCGATAGCGTTGGTTGGTTCGTTGGCTGAGGGTGATGTATGATCCAGAAACGGTTGGACGACAGTCCGGCGGCCGAGGTTTTGCACGTGCTACAACGTAAAGGGTCGGCGACGATCAAGGAGTTGGAGACCGCGCTGAGAGTCACTGCGACCGCGGTGCGGCAGCAACTTACTGGCTTGATGGCCGATGGCTACGTAGACCAGGAAGTGCAGCGCGCCGGCCGGGGACGACCCCGCCACGTATACTCACTGACCGCGGAGGGCCGCGCGCTGTTCCCGAGACACTACGATGAGTTCACCAACAGCCTGCTGCGCGAGATTCTGATCAGCGAAGGGCCGCAGAAGGTGCGCTCACTGCTGGGACGCATGGGTCAGCGGTTGGCCGAACAGTACGTGAGACAGATTGCCAGTTCGACGCCAGCAGATCGGGCACTCAAACTTACTGAGCTGCTCAATGCCAAGGGCATCCTGACAGAGATGCAGATGGCCCCCGGCGGCATCCTGATGCACGAGTACACCTGCCCGTACTACGAGTTGGCGCGCCAGCACCGGGCGATCTGCGACATGGAGCAAGATATGATCGCCGAAGTCATCCAGCAGCCGGTCGAGCTGGTCACATGTACGTTGGACGGCCACCACGGCTGTCAATTCAAGATCGAGACATAGAAGGAGTGTTGTTCCCATGCCCGCTGAACTAGTTGTCAAAGACCTGCATGTCAACGTCGAAGGAAAGCCGATTCTGCGCGGCGTGAACTTGACGATCCGCCAGGGCGAGGTGCATGCGCTGATGGGGCCAAACGGCTCCGGCAAGAGCACTCTGGCCTACACCATCGCCGGCCACCCCCACTATGAGGTCATCGGCGGCGACATCCTGCTGGACGGCCAGAGCATCCTGGAGATGGCCCCCGACGCGCGCGCCAGGGCTGGCCTATTCCTGGCGTTCCAGTATCCTACTGCGATCCCCGGCGTGAGCATGGCCAACTTCCTGCGCCAGGCGGTCAGCGCGGTCCGCGGTTACACCGAAAAGGCCAAACAGAGCGTCGCGGAAGGCGGCAGTTCGCAGCCGATCGGGTCCGAACTGATGCCAATGCGCGATTTTCGCAAGGAACTCAGCGCCAAGATGGAGGCGTTGCACATCGACGCCGCGTTCGCCCGTCGGTATCTGAATGACGGGTTTTCGGGCGGCGAGAAGAAGCGCGCCGAGATCCTGCAGATGGCCATGCTGGAGCCAAAGATTGCCGTTCTGGACGAGACCGACTCCGGCCTGGACATCGACGCACTGCGCGTAGTCGCCGAGGGGATCAACAGCCTGGTCGGCCCGCAAATGGGCGCGCTGCTGATCACCCATTACCAGCGCTTGCTGAACTACATCAAGCCGGATTTCGTGCACGTCTTCTACAACGGCCGGGTTGTGCTCTCCGACGGACCGGAGCTGGCGCTGGAACTGGAAGCCAAAGGCTACGATTGGATCCGCCAGGAGTTTGGGGAGCCGATGCCGGAGCAAGAGAGAATCTAGGGATTGGGGATTGGGGATTGGGGATTGAGAACGCGGCCACACCAATCCGAAATCCGAAATCCGAAATCCGAAATCCGAAATCGGAGGAATCATGCCTGCAACGAACACCGACCGCGAGGTCCTTGCCGACCTCAAAGACGAGTACAAATACGGGTTTAGCCAGCCGGAAAAATACGTTTTCAAGTCGCGCAAGGGGCTGGACCACGACATCGTGGACCAGATCAGCGCCATGAAGCGCGAACCGGAGTGGATGCGGAAGTACCGCCACGACGCGCTGGATATCTTCTTCTCGAAGCCGATCCCAACCTGGGGTCCCGACCTGAGCGCGATCGACTACCAGGACATCTACTACTACATCAAACCGGTGGAGGCCCAGGGCAGGAGCTGGGATGATGTGCCGGCCGACATCAAGGAGACGTTCGACAAGCTGGGCATCCCCGAGGCCGAGCGCAAGTTCCTCGCCGGCGCGGGCGCACAGTATGAAAGTGAAAGTATCTATCACTCCCTCAAGCAAGAATGGGAGCGTCAGGGCGTCATCTTCACGGACAGTGACAGCGGCCTGCGCGAGCACGAGGACGTCTATCGCGAGTACTTCGGTACGATCGTGCCACCCACCGACAACACCTTTGCGGCGATGAACACCGCGGTCTGGTCCGGCGGCTCCTTCGTCTACGTGCCGAAAGGGGTGCATCTCGACATCCCGCTCCAGGCCTACTTTCGCATCAATGCGCAGAGTATGGGGCAATTCGAGCGCACGCTGATCATCGTGGACGAAGGCGCGAATGTGCACTACGTAGAAGGTTGCACAGCACCAATATATTCGACAGATTCACTGCATAGCGGCGTGATCGAGATCATCGTGCGCAAGAATGCCCGCTGCCGCTACACGACCATCCAGAACTGGTCCACCAATGTCTATAACCTGGTGACACAACGCGCGTTGGTGCATGAGGGCGGGACGATGGAGTGGGTTGACGCCAATCTCGGTTGTTTGGCGCAAGGCTCAACTGTCATAACGCCTGAAGGGATCAAGCTGATCGAAGAACTTGAGGTTGGCGAGCGGGTGCTCTCGTACGATGAGACTTCTGGACAATTGTGCTTCCGCCGCGTGCTTGCCAGGCGTTTCTCCGGCCACCAACCCGTGCATACCGTCTCGGTTGGCGAGCGCAAATTGCGGGTAACGGCGAATCACCCGTTCTATTCATATACCTACGATGCAGAGACGCCCAAAAAGCTAGGCCGCTATCGCCTTGGTTATGTACGGGCGGATCATCTGAGGGAAGCTATCGTGCCGTGCGCATCGCTGGATTATGGCAAACCGTATCGTCTGCTGAAGCCGACGCTCGTGACCGAGTTCAGTTCGCGGAATCAGTATGCGGATGGGCTGGTGATGACACGTGAGCTCCAACCCCGCATGACCGACATGGAATTCACAACTGACGACATCATGTGGTTGTTTGGTTATTGGCTGGGTGATGGCGACATCCAGGTCAAAGAGGGCAAGACAGAGGGCGTGATACGCTGGGCCAAGGTCGGCTTCTCCACGCCCGTGGCTGATCGCGCACGCGACCGCTTGATGAGTACGATGGCAATGGTCATCGACGCGCCATCAGCCGAGCGCGCGGATGGCCGGCATGTTTTCTGGTGCAGCAAAGAACTGGCTGAGTTCTTTCGCATGAACGGTTTTGCGTGCGGCGCGCGTGACAAGCGCGTGCCGCAGTGGGTATGGTCGCTGCCCGAGTCGCAACGGTTGGCTTTTGTCGCGGGGTACCTGGATGCTGATGGCTATGTGCAGAAGCCGCGCCGCTTCGCCTTGAAGTCGGCAAATCGCCCACTGCTGGAGGATGTGGCTTCGTTGCTGGTCACGCTCGGCATCACATCGCGCTTATACACCGAATTTGATGAGCCTAAGAGCGTGACGATCATGGGTGTCGAATGCGTGGCGCACGGCGCACATCGCCTGGTCTGCCCACAGGATGAGCGGCTGTTGCCCTATCTCAGCCCGGCGTTGCGCCAGCGCGCTGAAGAATGTCCCCCGGTGCAATTCGAATATCACCGCTCCATTGGTCGCTCGAACATAGAGTTGCCTGATGCGGTTCAAGTAGCTGAGGTTGGAGTGTCAGGGCCTTCAATCGAGGCCGTTCCGACCTGGGATATTGAGGTCGAAGAAACAGGCAACTTTGTCTCGCAAGGTTTCATTGTTCACAACTCGAAACTGACGATGAAGTACCCGTCCGTTTACATGCTGGGTGAGGGCGCACACGGCCAGATCCTGTCGATGGCGTTTGCCGGGCCGGGCCAACACCAGGACGCCGGTGGCAAGCTCGTCCACGCCGCGCCGAACACCAGCAGCCAGCTCATCTCCAAGTCGATCAGCAAGGGTGGCGGCCGCGCCTCCTACCGGGGCCTCCTGAAGGTCGCCAAGGGCGCGCACGGGGCCAGGTCCAATGTGGTCTGCGACGCGCTGTTGCTGGACGAGCGCAGCCGCTCCGATACCTACCCATACATCGAGATCGACGAGGACGACGTCAGCGTTGGCCACGAGGCGTCGGTCAGCAAGATCGGCGAGGAGCAGCTCTTCTACCTGATGAGCCGCGGCCTTTCGGAAGACGAGGCCAGCGCCATGATCGTGTCCGGCTTCATCGAGCCGATGGTCAAGGAGCTGCCGATGGAGTACGCGGTCGAGATGAACCGGCTGATCCAGTTGCAGATGGAAGGGTCGGTGGGATGATGGTAATTGGTAGATTGGTGGATTTGTACATTGGTACATTGGTAGATTGGTAAATTGGGACTCGCATCAGCGCACGCCCAATCTACCAGTGTACCAATCTACCCGCCTCCCCATCAACGGAAACAACTATGACAACACAGACACTCACCATAAGCACTGCCTCACCCGTCGAGGCTCTCTCCCATCACAAGGGCGAACCTGCATGGATGCTCGATTTGCGCCTGAAGGCGTGGCGGCTCTACGAGGAGATCCCCTGGCCGACCGGCACGGAGGAGACCTGGCGGCGCACCCGGTTGATCGGGTTCAAGCTGGATGACTACCAACCGCTGGATGGCGCGGGCGCGGGCGCCGAACTGCCGGCCGACGTGGCCAAGAGCCTGGATGAGGTGGAGAGCGTGGGCAGCCTGGCGATCGTCGACGACGCGCCGCGCCGCTGCACGCTGGATCCAGCCCTGACAAAAAAGGGCGTGATCTTCACCGACCTGGATACGGCGGTCCGCGACCATCCCGAATTGGTGCAGCGTTATTTCAACACCATCGTCGCGACCGACGAGAACAAGTTCAGCGCGCTGCACTACGCCCTCTGGAACAGCGGCACGTTCGTCTACGTGCCGCGCAACGTGACGATCGAGATGCCGCTGCAGGCCGTGATCGCCCAACGCGCGGGCCGGTTTGCCGGCTTGCATCACACGGTGGTCGTGACGGAGGAAGGCGCGGCGGTCACGCTGGTCGAGGATTTCCTGGGCGCGGAAGACGGCATGAGCAATAGCGTCGTAGAGCTGGCGCCTGGTCCCAACAGCCAGTTGCACTACCTGCACCTGCAAAACCTGTCCGACACGGCCTGGAACTTCACCACGCAGCGCATGGAACTTAGTCGCGACAGCCTGTTGCGCTACTTCATCGGGTCGTGGGGCAGCCGGCTCACCAAGGCGTGGATCAACATGGAGCTGAACGCGCCGGGCAGCCACGGCGAGCTCCTGGGGCTCTATTTCCCCGGCGGCCGACAACACATCGACCACCACACCAACCAACTGCACCGCTCAGCCAACGCCACCAGCGATCTGTTGATCAAAGGCGCGCTGAAGGATCGGGCGCGGTCGGTCTATCAGGGCTATATCAAAGTGTGGCCGGGCGCGCAGAAGACCAACGCGTATCAGGCCAACCGCAACCTGCTGCTCAGCAAGCACGCCCGAGCCGACAGCATCCCCGGCCTGGAGATCGAAGCGGACGACGTGCGCTGTAGCCATGGCGCGACGGCCAGCCAGTTGCCCGAGGAGTACGTTTTCTACCTGATGGCGCGCGGCATCAGCCGACCCAACGCGGAGCGTCTGGTCGTGCAAGGCTTCTTCGAAGAGGTATTGGATCGCATCCCGGTCGAGGGCGTGCGCAACAAGCTGGAGACCGAGATCGCGCGGAAGTTGGGGTTGTGAGAGGGTATTGGGTATTGGGTATTCGGTATTCGGCGACATGTGGGTCTCCAATACCTGATACCCAATACCTCTTCTTGCACGTCCCTTTCATCCGCGCTATACTTGCCGGGGTGAAAGGCCAACCATGGATCGCCAAACTCGCATCGACTTCATTCTGGATCACTACGAAAACCCGCGGCACTACGGCGCGTTGCCGGATGCCACGGTCACCCAGCAGGGCGTCAACCCGGGCTGCGGTGACCGCGTCACGATCTACCTGAGGGTGGACGGCGACGAGCGGATCACGGCCATCACGTTCGAGGGGGAAGGATGCACCATCAGCCAGGCCGGCGCGTCCATCGTGGCTGAGATGTTCACCGGCAAGACACTGGCCGATGTCGAGGGCGCGTCGGCCGAGTTTATCCTGGAGATGTTCGGGCGGGAGATCGCCGCTACCCGGCTCAAGTGCGCGACGTTGGGATTGAATGCGACCAAAGAAGCGGTGAGTCGATTGCGGATTACGGATTGCTGATTGCAGACTGGCTACGCAAGCGTGCCCTCAATCCATGATTCAAGGCGGGAGGACGACGATGAAAACGTACACGGCAGTCGTGGAGAAATGTCCAGACACTGGCCTGTTCGTGGGATACGTGCCTGGTTTCCCTGGCGCGCACACCCAGGCAGAGACCCTCGACGAATTACACGTCAATCTTCGGGAAGTCATTGAGATGTTGCTGGAAGACGGCGAGCCGGCCCTGAAATTACTCTGATCGTCGAGGTGTCATGACCACAATCACCATGCCCCAATTTACAGTGACCCAATCTACCGCTCTGGACTTCGCCGCCATTCGCGCCGACTTCCCGATCCTGAACCGCCGCGTCCACGACAGGCCGCTGGTTTACCTGGACAGCGGCGCCAGCTCACAAAAACCGCAGGCCGTGCTGGACGCGATGGAGCGGTATTACGAGACCACCCACGCGAACGTGCACAGAGGTGTGCACACACTGAGCGAAGAGGCCACCGCGCAGTACGAGACGGCCCGCGCCAGGGTCGCCGACTTCATCGGCGCGTGCTGTCCGAAAGAGGTGATCTGGACGCGCAACGCCACCGAGGCGATCAACCTGGTGGCCTACAGTTGGGGCCGGGCCAACCTGCGCCGCGGCGACCGCGTCCTGCTCACCGAGATGGAGCATCACGCCAACCTGGTGCCCTGGCAGATCCTGGCCGCCCAGACCGGCGTGGACCTCGACTTCGTGCCTATTGCCGACGACGGGACCCTGATCCTGGATGATTTGGACAGGCTGCTGACCCCCCGCACGCGACTGTTTGCTTTTACAGCCATGTCCAACGTCCTGGGCACGGTCAACCCGGTCAAGGAGCTGGCCGCGGCCGCCCATCGGGCCGGCGCGCTGGTGCTGGTCGATGGCGCGCAGAGCGTGCCGCACATGCCGGTTGACGTGCAAGATCTGGACATCGATTTCCTGGCGTTCAGCGCGCACAAGATGCTGGGGCCGACCGGCATCGGCGCGCTGTGGGGCCGCCGCGAGATCCTCAACGCGATGCCCCCGTTCATGGGCGGCGGCGACATGATCCGCGAGGTCCATTTGCATGAATCGACGTGGAACGAGCTGCCGTGGAAGTTCGAGGCGGGCACGCCGGCCATCGCCGAAGCGATTGGTTTCGGCGCGGCAGTGGACTATCTGAACAGCATCGGCATGGACGCCATCCACCAGCACGAGCAAGAGATCACCGCCTATGCTATGCACAGGCTATCCGAGGTGGAGGGGCTGAAGATTCTGGGGCCGGGCGCTGGGCAGCGCGGCGGCCTGGTGAGCTTCGTCCTGGACGATGTGCACCCACACGACATCGCGGGCGTGCTCGACTCGCTGGGGATCGCCATCCGGGCTGGCCACCATTGCGCCCAGCCGCTGCACGAACGCTATGGGATCCCGGCCAGCGCGCGGGCCAGCTTCTACATCTACAACACAAAGGAAGAAGTGGATTTGCTGGTGAAGGGGCTGCATAAAGTGGTGGAGATGTTTACCTTCTAAAGAGTAAAACTCATGGACTTATACGCAGAAGAGATCCTCGACCACTACAAACACCCGCGTCACTTCGGGCACCTGGACGACCCGACGATGACCTATCACGACACCAACCCGTTTTGCGGCGACGAGATCACCCTGGAGCTCAGGATCGAGGATGACCACGTCGTGGATGTCGCATTCACGGGCCAGGGTTGCGCCATCAGCCGGGCGGCCGCGTCGATGATGTCCGAAGAGATCATCGGGATGCCGCTGGACGAGTTGCGCCGCTGGGACAAGGAAAACATCACCGACCTGCTCGGCATCGAGGTGGGACCGGTTCGCATCAAGTGCGCGCTGCTGCCGCTCAAAGCGCTGAAGGCGGCCGTGTGGGGATTGGGAGAAGGTGACAAGGTGACACGATGACAGGGTGACGGGGTGACAAGGTGACGGGGTGACACGTGACCGTCCCAGTCACCAATCTACCAATCTACCAGTTTACCAAGGTACCCTTGTTTCCTTGTTTCCTTGTCTCCTTGTCTCCCTGTTTCCTTGTTTCCCTCGTCTCCCTGTCCACCAGAAGGGGAGCACGTATGACCAACTACATTAAAGTCGCCCGCGCCGACGAGATCGCGCCCGGCGAGAAAAAGATCGTGGAGGTTGATGGCATCCTCGTAGTCCTGGTCAACCTGGACGGCGAGTTTTACGCCATCGAGGACGTCTGCACGCACGATGGCGGCCCGTTGGGCGAGGGTGAACTGGACGGACATCAGCTCATCTGCCCCCGCCACGGCGCCCGCTTTGACGTGCGCACCGGTGACGCCCTGACCATGCCCGCCTTTGAACCCGCGCCCACGTACGAAGTGAAGGTGGAGGGCGGGGATATTCTGATAGCGGCGTGAAACCTGGTACCGGGTATTGGGTATTGGGTATTGGGGATTGGGGATTGACGCTACAT
>MNXL01000333.1 GCA_001871755.1 Anaerolineae bacterium CG2_30_64_16 | reverse complement strand
CTCCTGACCGAGCCACGGTGGCTCGGCCAGGAGACCGGCCACAGCAAGCGATTCCCCGAAGAATTGAGAAGATACCTCCGGGAAGTCGTAAAGGCTCAAGATGAAATACGGCGTGCACGCGTACATCTTCATTGACCGCTGGTCCGATGCCAGCCTGGCCATCCTCGACACAGCCGCAAACCTGGGCGCGGACTGTCTCGAGATCGCGGTCGGCGACGATGTGCATTTCACACCGCAACGCACGCGCGCGTGGGCGCGACCTCTGGGCCTGGACCTGGTGATCAGCCCTGGCGGCCGCTGGCCGGCAGCGTATGATCTCTCTGCCGACGATCCGGCAGACCGGCGCCGCGGGCTGGCCTGGCACAAGACACAGGTTGACCTGGCCAGTGAGCTCGGCGCCGTGGCCTACATCGGCGCGCTGTACGGGCATCCGGGCCAGGTCCGCCGACGGCCACCATCACCGGACGAATACAAGCGCACGGCGGAGGCGTTGTACGAGCTTGCCGACTATGCCGCGAGATCGGACGTGAAGATCGTGCTCGAACCAATGAGCCATTTTCGGACCCACGTGGCCAACACACCCGAACAGATCATACGGCTGATCGACCTGGCGGACCATGCAAACCTCTGGGTGCTGCTGGACACCTACCACATGATCACGGAGGTGCGGGACTACGCCCAGGCCATCCGCACGGTTGGAAACAGGTTGTGGGGCATTCACGCATGTGAAAACGACCGGGGCGTGCCCGGTGGCGGGTTGGCGCCGTGGGATGCGGTTTTTGGCGCCTTGAATGAGCTCTCGTTTGACGGCTACATGCTCCTTGAAGCGTATAATTCATCCATCGGGACGTTCGCGTTCGAGCGGGGTATGTTTCACAACGTGTGTCCCGACGCGACGGCCTTTGTCCGGGCAGGCTTCGCCTTCCTCAAGCAACGGGCGCGCGCGGTGAAACCGGCGTAGCGGTCTGCCAGAGAGGAAACCTCGGCGGCACGGCACAGGCCTCCGCGTGTGCGGCGCTTGAGCATACCGAACGACGACCACAGACCCGAAATTGTCGGTCAGATCCAGCAAGACGTTGCTCTGCAATCGTCTGACCTGGCGTAACTGCTCAGCCGTCATGCCCGAATGCTTCTATCGGGCATCCAGGTTCCCGCTGGCAGCGCCGCTGGATTCCCGCTAAGAGCTTGCGGGAATGACATCGCCACAAAGGCTGAGCAGTAACGACCTGGCTTCCTATTCATAAAGTATCTTCTCAATAATCTGGGGGCAGCTCGGGCCGGTCTCCGACCGTGCCCGTCGTGGCTCGGTCAGGAGACCGGCCACAGCAAGTCAAGCCCCGGAAAATTGAGAGGATACTTCATAAAGGTGACAACACATGGACCTGCAAGAACTCACCAGACTCTACGACTTTACCGGCCAAACGGTGGTCATCACCGGCGGCGCGGGCGTGCTGGGCGGCGAGATGGCCTGCGCGCTGGTGGGGTGCGGCGCCAACGTGGCCATCCTCGACCGCGACCCGGCCCTGGCCGACCGGCTGATCGAGCGCATCAAGATGATGGACAAGCCCGGCATCGGCCGCATCGCGGTCGTATACGCGGACGTGCTCCAAATGGACACGCTGGTCAAGGCCAACGACGTGATCTGCCAGGAGTTCGGCTGCGTGAATGCGCTGATCAACGCCGCGGGTGGGAACAAGCCCGCGGCCACCGCCAGCGCGGAGCTCTCCTTTTTCGACATCCCGCAGGAGGCGCTCAGCTTCGTCTTCAACCTGAACATCATGGGTACCATCCTGCCCAGCCAACTGTTCGGGAGGAGCATGGCCGAACGCGGAGAGGGCGTCATTCTCAACATCTCCTCGATGAGCGCGCTGCGGCCTTTGACTCGGGTGGTGGGCTATTCGGCCGCAAAGGCCGGGGTGAGCAGCTTCACGCAGTGGCTGGCCGTACACATGGCCCAGGAATACTCACCCAAGATCCGCGTCAACGCGCTCGCCCCCGGCTTCTTCCTGACCGAGCAGAATCGATTCCTGTTGACCGACAAGGAAACCGGTGGGCTGACCCCGCGCGGCCAGGCCGTGGTCAGCCATACACCGATGGCCCGCTTCGGCGCGCCCGAGGAGCTGCTCGGTGCGACCCTCTGGTTGCTCTCGCCCCTGTCGGCGTTTGTGACGGGTGTCGTGATCCCCATCGACGGGGGGTTTAGCGCATTTAGCGGGGTATGAATTGTTGGATCAGTAAACTGGTAAATTGGTCACCTGCACCAACAACCGCGTAACCGGCCTCCCGCCCACCAATCTACCAATCTACCAATGTACCAATGTACTAATCTACCCATCTACCAGCTACCGTTCTACCAACTTACGGAGCCCATCATGTCTGACTACTCTGAAGCAGCACGCCTGCTGGCGGAACTGAAACCGGAGCACGACTTCTTCGTCGGCATCGACTCGGACGGCTGCGCGTTCGACACCATGGAGATCAAACACAAGGAGTGTTTTTGCCCCACCACGATCAAGCATTGGGGCCTGCAACCGGTCTCCAAGTACGCGCGTGAGGCGGCCGAGTTCGTCAACCTCTACTCCCAGATGCGCGGCATCAACCGCTGGCCCGCGCTGCTCGCGGTGTTCGACCTGCTGGCCGAACGGCCCGAGGTGATCGCGCGGGGCGTGCAGATCCCCGAGTTCGCCGCGGTCCGGGCCTTCAGCAAACAGAAGGTCCACCCGTTGAGCAACGCCGGCTTGCGCGCCTACATGGCCGAGCACCCTGACCCGGACCTGGAGACCGCCTGGGCGTGGACCACCGGCGTCAACGCCACCATAGCAGAGATCGTGCATGGCGTGCCCCCATTCCCATACGTCCGCGAAAGCCTGCAACTGCTGCAAGATAAGGCGGACATGGTAGTCGTCTCCGCCACGCCGACCGAAGCGCTCGCCCGCGAGTGGGAGGAGCACGACATCGCCCGGTACGTGCGCATCATCGCGGGGCAGGAATTGGGTACCAAGCAAGAACATCTTGCGCTGGCCGCCCGCGGCAGATATGCGCCCGGCCACATCCTGATGATCGGCGACGCGCCCGGCGACCTGAAGGCGGCGCGCGCCAACCAGGCGCTGTTCTACCCGATCAACCCCGGTCACGAAGAGGCGTCGTGGGAGCGCTTTTGCAAAGAGGCCGCACACAAGTTCCTGGCCGGTGAGTACGCGGGCGAATACGAGAAGACGTTGATCGATGAGTTCCTGGCCTTGCTGCCGGAAGTGCCGCCCTGGAAACGGTAGGCAAATCAGCGAATCAGCGAATCGGCGAATCAGCGAATCAGCGAGTCGGCGAGTCAGCGAGTCGGCGAATCGACGAATCAGCGAATCACACTTTTGTTCGCCATCCGCCAAGGGGGATGTTCTGATGGTCATTGGTCAAGGGTATACGGACGCCTGTCTGAGTGACGCCGAGGTGCGCGAGATCGTGGCGGAAGCGGTGGCATCGTTGCACATCGACGGCCAGCGCGCGCTGGTGATCATCCCCGATGGCACGCGCACGATGCCGATGCCGATGATGTTCGATCTCTTCCAGGAGTTTCTTGCGCCGCGCGCGGCCGCGCTGGACTTTCTGGTGGCGCTGGGCACGCACCAGCCGATGAGCGACGCGCACCTCAGCGCACTCGTGGGCCGGCCGGTTGTCGGCGGGCAGATCGGCGACAGCCGCATCTTCAATCATGAATGGAGTGACCCGGCCAATTTCCGGGCCATCGGCGTCATCCCGACGGCCGAGATCCGCGAGATCACCGGTGGCCTGATGGCCCAGGATGTGCCGGTCAAGCTCAACAAGCTGATCTTCGACTACGATCATCTGATCATCTGTGGCCCGGTCTTCCCGCACGAAGTGGTAGGCTTCTCGGGCGGGAACAAGTACTTCTTTCCGGGCATCGCCGGCCCCGAGATCATCAACTTCACCCACTGGCTGGGCGCGGTGATCACCAGCTACGCGGTGATCGGCACGCCCCACACCCCGGTGCGAGCTGTGATCGACCGGGCCGCGGCTTTCATCGACCGGCCGGCGACCTGCTTCGGGCTGGTGGTCACCCACGCGGGCCTGGCAGGGCTCTACTACGGCTCGCCAAAAGAGGTCTGGGAAGCCGCGGCGGCCCTATCAGCCCAGAAGCATATCATCTACGTGGAGAAACCGTTCCACCGCGTCCTCTCGGTGATGCCGCACATGTACGATGACATCTGGACCGCGGCCAAGGGGATGTACAAGCTGGAGCCGGCCATCGCGGACGGCGGCGAGGTGATCATCTATGCGCCGCACATCGACGAGATCTCCTACACCCACGGCAAACTGATCGACCAGATCGGCTACCACTGCCGCGACTACTTCCTGCAGCAGTGGGACAAATACAAGCACATCCCGGGCGGCGTGCTGGCGCACTCCACCCACCTGCGCGGCCTGGGCGCCTACGACGCGGACACGGGCGAGGAGAAGCTACGCATCCAGGTCACCTTGGCGACCAGTATTCCGGCCGAGCGGTGCGAGAAGATCAATCTCGGGTATCTTGATCCGGCGACGATCAACTTGACGGACTGGCAGGGACGGGAAGCTGAAGGCATTCTCGTTGTGCCCCAAGCGGGTGAGATGCTCTATAGGGTGCGAGAGTCAAGCCAAGCTGGAGTTTGTGTGACACCACATACGGTGCCATAATGGTGCCATGAGAGCCGTCATAGACACGAATGTCCTGTTTGAGGGTCTGACGAAACAGGGCGGAGTGTGCGGGCTGGTCGTAGATGCCTGGCTTGCGCGCCTGTATAGGCCGTGCGTCTCCACCGCGCTGGCGTATCAGTATGCCGACGTCTTGGGGCGCAAGCTGTCGGAGCGACGGTGGGCGAGCCTTAAGCCTGTCTTGGAGAAGATGCTGGTACAGGCAGCACCCGTGATGATCTATTTCACCTGGCGGCCAACTTCGCCCGATCCGGGGGACGACCTGGTGATTGACTGCGCCATGAATGCCGGTGCGCCAGTCGTTACAGCTAACGTGCAGGATTTTCGGCGCGCCCATCAGGCGCTTGGATTGGCTGGGCTCACGCCGATCGAGTTCTTGCTCAGGTTGGACAGCGAAACGAGGAGGGATGACGATGGGGCGATTGACCTTGCGTTTGCCGGACACGTTACATCGTGAGCTGGAAAGTCAGGCCCAGCGCGAGAAGGTGTCACTAAACCAGTACCTGGTGTATGCGCTCACTCGCCAGGTGGCGATGGCTTATACGGTGACACCCGTACCGGAAGGCGCGATCTGGCAACAGCGAGAGGCGTTCGCGGCGCTGCTTCTGAACCTGGGACAGGCATCCCCGAGTGAGATCCAGAAGGCGCTTGCCGAGCGCGAGCACGTTGAGCTTGAGCCGGAACTGCCGCCCGATGTGGCAGCGCGTCTACGCCAACGGATCGCGGCGACTTCGACCATGGCATAAAATGAACTACACAGTACGCAATCCGCAGTACAAGAGGACAACATGGAAAAAGCAGATATCGGCCTGATCGGTTTAGCCGTCATGGGCCAGAATCTCGTACTCAACATGAACGATCACGGCTTCACCGTGGCCGTGTTCAATCGCACCGTGTCCAAAGTGGACGAATTCATCGCCGGCGACGCCAGGGGCACGAATGTGATCGGGACGCACGCCATCGAGGAGCTGGTCAGCGTGCTCAAGCGCCCCCGCCGGATCATGCTGATGGTGAAAGCCGGCGCGCCGGTGGATGATTTCATCGAACAACTCATCCCGCACCTGGAGCCAAGCGACGGTGAAACCGTCGCCGATATCATCATCGACGGCGGCAACTCGAACTACCAGGACACTATGCGCCGTGCGGCCTACCTGGAGTCCAAAGGGTTTCAGTACATCGGCGCCGGCGTCTCCGGCGGCGAGGAGGGCGCGCGGCACGGCCCTTCGATCATGCCCGGCGGCTCGCTGGCCGCCTGGCCCCATGTCAAGCCGATCCTCCAGGCCATCGCCGCCAAAGTCCCGGAGGGCGATCCCAACGGCGCGCCCTGCTGTGACTGGGTGGGCGAGAACGGCGCAGGGCACTTCGTCAAGATGGTGCACAACGGCATCGAATACGGTGACATGCAGATCATCTCCGAAGCCTATCAACTGATGAAGGAAGGGCTGGGGATGAGTAACGATGAGATGAGCGCGGTCTTCGACGAGTGGAACGCGGGCAAGCTCGAATCATACCTGATCGAGATCACCCGTGACATCCTGGCGCACCGGGACACCACGGGCCAGGCCGTCGTCGACCTGATCCTCGACAGCGCCGGCCAGAAGGGTACCGGCAAATGGACAGCCGTCTCGTCGCTGGAGATGGGGGTTCCGCTCACGCTGATCGGCGAGGCGGTCTACGCCCGCTTCCTCTCTGCGCTGCTCGAAGAACGGGCGGCAGCCGCGAGCCTGCTCAAAGGCCCGAGTCCCATCTACGCCGGCGATAAGGCGGCTTTCATCCGGGATCTGCAGGACGCGGTATACGCGGCCAAGATCGTCTCGTACACCCAAGGGTACATGCTGATGCGGGCCGCGGCCGGCGAATACAAGTGGAACCTGAACTACGGCGGCATTGCGCTGATGTGGCGCGGCGGGTGCGTCATCCGCTCGGCCTTCTTGGGCAAGATCAAGGAGGCCTTTGACGCGAACCCCACGCTAAGCAACCTGCTGCTCGCGCCCTACTTCGCGCAGGCCGTGGAGGCGTCCCAGGCCGCCTGGCGCCGGGTGGTCGCCACCGCGACCGAGCTGGGCATCCCCGTGCCGACCATGGCCGCCGCGCTGGCGTTCTTCGACGGCTACCGCCGCGCGCGCCTGCCCGCCAACCTCTTGCAGGCGCAGCGCGACTACTTCGGCGCCCACACGTACGAGCGGATCGACCGCCCGCGCGGCCAGTTCTTCCACACCAACTGGACGGGCATGGGCGGGAACGTGACGGCAGAGACGTATCAGGCGTAAAGGAGTAGTAGACAAGGAATCCGTAAACAAGGCTTGCAAACCGTGTTTCCTTTGTTCCCTTGCCTTCCCGGTGCCTTGTCTACTCACCTATCCGGAGTTGACACTCGACTACAATTCGTATACAATTGTATACGAATTGTAGTCGTACAGGAGGACAAACGGTGTTGGAGTTGTTGTTTTCATCCTCAGCACGGGTCAAAGTACTGACCCTGTTGCTGCTCAACCCGGAAACCAGTTTCTATCAGCGGCAGATCAGCATCCTGACCGGTCTGCCTGTTCGCGCCGTCCAACGCGAGGTGGAAAGGCTCCAAACCCTGGGATTACTCACCAGTTTCACCAGGGGAAATCAGGTGCATTACCAGGTCAATCGCGACTTCTTCCTGTTCCCCGAACTGAAAAGCATCTTCCTGAAGACCACCGGTCTCACCGCGCTGGTAAAAGATGCACTGCAAAAAGCCGAAGAAATCGCCCTGGCCTTTGTCTACGGTTCCTATGCCGCCAATCAAGAAACTACCACGAGCGACATTGACATTCTGGTCGTAGGAAACCTGTCAGGCCGTGCGCTCCAGGCAACTCTCCAAGAAGCAGAAAGACTGGTACACCGCGAGGTCAACTATGTGCTGTTCAGCTCGGAGGAGTTCCGAACAAAAGTCCAGGCGGAAGATGGCTTCCTGCTTAATGTGCTTGCTGGTCCCAAGCTCTTCCTGATCGGAGATGAAAATGCCTTACGAACGCTTGTTGCGTGAGGGACGCATCCGCCGGCACCGCACCAACCCACAAGAAATCGCCAACCTTTTCCGAGTGGTGGAGCGGGACCTGGCCGATGCGGCTATCACGGCTCTCTCAGCCGACCGCCGCTTTTCCACCGCCTACAACGCCGTTCTGCAAGCTGCAATGACAGTGATGTACAGTGAGGGATACAGGGCCCACGGCATTGGCCACCACTCTACCACGTTTGAGTTTCTCAAAGAAACAATGGCACCAAATATTACCTCGCTGGCGGACTATTTCGACAATTGTCGCCGCAAGCGGAACAGGACCGACTACGTAGGGACGGGCTATGTTTCGGTGACCGAGGCAGAAGAGTTGCTTAAGGAGGCCAGGGAGTTCGCCGCTCAAGCGCGAGCCTGGATCCGCACCCACCACCCTGAACTACAAGAGGGCAAGAATCAGCCACAACTACCAGCGACCGGTGACAAAGGAAATACGGCAGCGGATGGAGAAGGGAAATCACACAAAGCCGGGCTGCGGCCTGGCTAATTATTCAATTGGGCTGAGGAGGAACCGAAGTGACCAAACCCAAGAACGTCATCGTAGCGCAATCCGGCGGGCCCTCCCCGGTCATCAATAGCAGCCTGCGCGGGGTCGTGGAGACGTGCAAAGCCATGCCTGATGTCTTCGGCACGGTGTATGCCGGCTACCACGGCATCGAGGGGGTGCTGAAGGAGGAGTTACTGGACCTCTCGGCGCAGTCGGCCGAGGAGATCGCGCTGCTGAGCACAACGCCGGCCGCGGGCAGCATCGGGACGTGTCGCTACAAGCTCAAGGCAAACCAGACCGCGGACTTCGCGCGGGTCGTCGAGGTGATCAAGGCGCACGATGTGGGCTACTTCTTCTACAACGGCGGGAATGATTCGATGGACACCGCCCACAAGATCGCCACGCTGGCGCAAGAGCAGGACGTCGAGTTGATCGCCACCGGCGTACCCAAGACGATCGACAACGATGTCGGCGGCGGCCTGACCGCGACGGGCGAGTTCGAGCTGATCGACCATACTCCCGGCTACGGCAGCGCGGCGCGCTATTGGGCGCTGACGGTCCAGGGCGCCAACGAGGAGAACGCGGGCTCGTGGCCGGCCGACCCGGTGCTGGTGATGCAGGCGATGGGCCGCAAGATTGGCTTCATCCCCGCGGCCACGCGGCTGGCCGACCCGGGCCGGGAGTTGCCCCTGCTGATCGCGCTGCGCGAATCCGGCCTGACGCTGGCCGAGCTGGCCGATGCGGTCAACGACATGCTGCGGGCCCGCAGTCGCTGTCTGTTGGTGGTCAGCGAGGGGTTCGATGTGGGCGCCCATTCGACAGGCTCAGGGCAGGTCCTGGGCGAGCGCAGGGACAGCTTTGGGCACACCCAATTCTCTTCGAGCGAAACCACCGTGGCGCAGGTCGTCGTCAACTACCTGAACCAGGCCGGCCTGGCCGCGCGCGGGGCCGCCCGCGGGAACGTGCCGGGCACCGACCAGCGCCACAACATGATCTACGCCTCGACCGTGGACCTGGAGGAGGCGTATCGGGTGGGGCAGAAGGCCGTGTTGATCGCCGCGGAAGCGGGCTCCGGCTTTATGAGCACGATCCTGCGGGAGCCCGGCGCGATTTACAACGTGCGATACGACAAGGCGCCGCTGGAGCTGGTCGCCAACTCAGAGCGCAGCTTCCCCGAGGCATGGATCGCCGAAAGTCGCCTCGACGTCACCGATGACTTCGTTCGCTACGCCCGGCCGCTGATCGGCGACAACTGGCCGGCCATCCCGCTGGTGGACGGCCGGCAGCGGTTCGCGCGGTTGGCGCGGGCCTTTGCGGCGCAGGCCCTGCCACCGTACGTGCCGCAGGCATTGCGATAACACCAGTCACCAAGCAGAAGGGCACGATTCGCACTACTTCCCCGGCTGGCGCCCTGGCCGGGGAAGCGTCTCGTCTGCGGGGTACGTCGCAAATCTGGGCTCAGAGAGCCGGACGGCGGAACGCCCGCATCTCTAACGCGTGATCGGCAGGCGCGTTTCCGGGGGTGGCGGTGAGCAACTCAGGTTGCTGGGACAGTCCGACGTCACTGCTCTGCGCCGCTGCGCTTTGCGCGCGTCCGCCGGAGCGCCTTGTCCGGCTGCGTGACCTCCCACGCCGCCACCGGGCCAGGGACGATGCGAAACAAAGGGTGAGGATCAAGGCTGGGAA
>MNXL01000332.1 GCA_001871755.1 Anaerolineae bacterium CG2_30_64_16 | reverse complement strand
GCCGCCAGCCGGCCGATGGGCGCCCGGACCGCCCGATGGACCAGCACCCGCCCGACCCTGTCCGTGTCCACGATCAGGAGGCCACCTCTGGCCATCTGGCCCGCGTATTTGTCACATGCTTCCTGGCTCGTGACCACCAGGACATCGGGACTGATCACCTTGGGATAGTCGATCGCCTCCTCGCTGATAATGACCTCGGACTTGCTGGTGCCACCCCGCGCCTCCGGGCCGTAGCTTTGCGTCTGCACCGCGTTTTTGCCGTCGTAGATCGCGGCGGCCTCGGCCAGGATGATGCCGGCCAGGATCATACCCTGGCCGCCCTCGCCGGCCAGGCGGATTTCCGTACGCTTATCCCGATCCTTCCCTCTCATCCCGCCCCTCCTGCGCTGCGTACGGACGCGCCAGCCGCGCCTTGCGCGCGGCGCACCACCTCATCGTACAGCGCGGTGTACTCGGGCCGGTCCTCGTCCCGAAAAACCCCGCGCACGATCACATCCGGCCGTTCACTCGGGGCCAGCTTCTCGGCAGCCGCCTTCGTCACGCTGTTTTCCTTCAGGCGCCGCATCATCTCCACCGCCGGCCCCAGCTTGTTCATGCGGCCGAACGTGGTATGGCAGTAACTCACCGCTTCCACCAGGCTGAAGCCGTTCTTGCGGATCGCCTGCTCGATGTAGCGATCCAGCTCCACCGCGTGATAGACGGTGCTGCGCGCAACGTAGGCCGCGCCGGCCGCGGCGGCCAGCTCGCAGACCGGGAACGGGGGCTCGATGTTGCCGTAGGGCGCGGTGGCGGCGCGGCTGCCCAGCGGGGTTGTCGGGCTGTGCTGGCCGCCTGTCATCCCGTAGATCGAGTTGTTGACGACGATGGCCGTGAGGCCGATGTTGCGCCGCGCGGCGTGGATGAAGTGGTTCCCGCCGATCGCCAGCGCATCACCGTCGCCCATGATGACGATGACCTTCAGCTCGGGCCGGGCGAATTTCAGGCCGGTCGCAAAGGCCAGCGCGCGGCCGTGCGTGGTGTGCATCGTGTTGAAATCGAGGTACACCGGCATCCGCCCCGTGCAGCCGATCCCGGAGATCACCGCCACGTCATCCTTGGCGAGCCCGATCCGGTCTATTGCCCGGATGAGCGCACTCATCACAATCCCGATGCCGCAGCCGCTGCACCAGACATTGGGGAACTTCTTGGTGTGCCGCAGATAGTTGTAGGCGGAATGTTCGTCTTTGGACATCAGGCCCCCTTACTTCCTTTCGATCGCTTCCAGGATCATCATCGGCGTCACCATTTCGCCATCGGCCCGGTTGACACGCACGACCTTACGCCGGCCCGCGATCCGCTCGACCTCTAACGCAAGCTGGCCCAGGTTCATCTCCGGCACCACGATGCGCCGGGCCGTGTGCGCGACGCGCTCGATCACCGCTTCGGCGAACGGCCAGAGGGTCAGCAGCGTGACCTGTCCGATCTTGGCGCGTTGGCCGCGCGCCAGCTTCACGGCATGTTGGGCGCTGCGGGCGGTCGCGCCGTAGGCGACGACGATGGTGTTGGCCTCTTCCGTGCCATCCTCTTCGACCAGCACGATTTCACCGAGGTTGCGCTCGATCTTGCGAAACACGCGATCGATCCAGGGATCGATTTCGTCGAGCCGCTGCGTCGGATAGCCGGCGGGGTCGTGGAACAGGCCGGTGATGTGATAGCGATAGCCCGTGCCGAAGGGGGCCATCGGCGGCACATCGCTGGGCGCATCCCCGTATGGCCGGTACCACTCGGCCGGCACGCTCGTGATCTCCCGATCCACCACCCGCACCGCGGCCGGGTCGGGCAGCTCCACCTTCTCCCGCATATGCCCGATCACCTCGTCGAGCAGCAGAATCACGGGCGTGCGATAGCGCTCCGAGAAATTGAACGCCTGCACGGTCAGGTCGAACGCCTGGCGCACCGATGTCGGGCTCAGCGCGATGATCGGATGGTCGCCATGCGTACCCCACCGCGCCTGCATCACGTCCCCCTGCGAGCCGGAGGTCGGCTGGCCGGTGCTGGGTCCCAGCCGCTGCACATTCACGACCACACACGGGACTTCGGTCATCGCGGCGTAGCCGATGTGCTCCTGCATCAGCGAGAAGCCGGGCCCGCTGGTGGCGGTCATCGCCTTCAGCCCGCCCACCGACGCGCCGATGCAGGCGGCCAAACTGGCGATCTCGTCCTCCATCTGGATGAACTTGCCGCCAATCTTGGGCAGCTCGCGCGCGAGCATCTCCGCGATCTCGGTCGAAGGGGTGATCGGATAACCCGCATAGAACCGGCAGCCCGCCGCCAGCGCGCCCCACCCGACCGCCTCGTTCCCCTGCATCAATCTGGCCGTCATCGCGCCACCTCCAGCGGCTGCACAACGATCGCGAGATCGGGGCAATGCGTGTCGCACCAATGACAGGCGGTGCACTTTTCCGGGGCGACGACGATCGGGTGACTGTCCTGATCTAGCGCCAGCACGCCGGTCGGGCAGAACTCCACGCACAGGCCGCACCCTTTGCACCACGTGCCGAAGATGACCACGCGCCCGCGCGGCCCCTTGTGGGCCGCCGGACGCGCCTCCGTAATCGCAGGCATGACCTGCGCCTCCTGAACAGCGTCGTTCATAAGTTTTCCCCATCGATAAGAAATCTGCTGGGGCCGGTTTGAAACCGCGTCCTCTGGCCCACGCGCGGCCTGCGCAGCATCCTGCCGCAGCGACCTGCACGCCATTATACACCAGGTACGCCAGATCGTTTATGGCCGGGATCAGGTTTTTGCAATCAGAAACCCTTCGCCGCACCCCTCGCTGAACTCGGGAGGGGCCTCAGGGCAAGCTCTCAAAGGTCTCACAGTGCGCGCTCATCGTGGGCTTCGATCACGACGGCCGCCTGCCCGCGGCCCACGCCGAGGCGCGAGCCATCTACGAGTTACTGCTCGCATCCGCGCCTCAGACCGGCCTTACCCCAAACCTGCTGCTGGCCGGCGACGCGACTGAGGCTCGCCTGCGGGAGCTTGCGCCCGCGGCCGGCCTCCTGCACCTGGCGACCCACGGCGTCTTCCGGCAGGACAACCCCTTGTTCTCCGCCTTGCGCCTGGCCGACGGCTGGCTGACCCTGGCCGACGTGGAGCGGATGGATTTGCGCGGGGCCTGGTCACGCTGAGCGCGTGCGAGACCGGCGCCGGCGACCCGCGCGGGGGCGACCTCTTCGGGCTGAGCCAGGCGTTCCTGCAAGCGGGCGCGGCGTCTCTCGTCGCCAGCCTGTGGCCGGTACCCGACGAGGCGACGAGGCGGTTGATGATCGGCTTCTATCGCCATCTTATCGCTGGGAAGGGCAAAGCCGCGGCCCTGCTGGGAGGCCCTTCTTGGTTGAGTGTGCTCTGCGCCGAGGCGCTGTGTGCCTGATCGAGGGCTACACCTTTCCCCACGAGAGCGCGACGGATGGCATTGCGCGGAACACCATCATTGTCCAGAAGGGCGGCCTCCGGCGAAGCGTTTTCGTCTTTCAGGTCTGAGGTGTGTAGATCTGTCTGCCCAACAAGCTGCAAAGGGGCTCGAAATGGCGACGATTCGTAGTGTAGAGCGCGGCGTCGGAGGGCAATTCCAGGGCAATGACCAGGTCACCCAGATACCAGGTGCAGTTACGACCGCGTGCCACATCGGGATCTTCCAAAAGGCGCGCGCAGAAGACTCCGGTTCGGGCCAGGGCGGCATCGGGATGATCCTTCAAACCGTCCGCCAGTGTACGCAGGTGAGGCCGGTGCTCAGCCAACCGTTCTGCAAGATCACACTCTTTGACGAGCCGGGTACATTGCGTGCGCAGTCGGTAGGTTTCTCCTTGCGGCGCGGGATGCTCCCGCGCCAGGCCACAGGCTGTGGCGTCCAGCAACTCGTCTATGCCGACCATGAACCGGTTGATCAGGCCGTACTCGATGTAGACACGCAGGGTACGCAGAAGATTGGCCGGCTCGTAGACCCCCGCCCGGTGCAGCGAGGCCCACAGAAGCAGACATCGGCTGGCCGACTTTTTGTTCAGTAGTTGAGCGATCCGGGTCTCGACATCATGGGGCTGCTCTGTCTGTAACACCAGGTTGTACAGCACCAGGGCATCCTGTACCAGCGTCCTCAGATACTCGCCCAACACGTAGGTGGACGTGATCACCTGTGCCCCGACCAAGGCGCGAACGATTTCCTCCTGACACGCCCGGGTGGCGGTGACTCGCTCGATCTGCACGGTGGTATCCAGGAAGATGCGCGTAGATGCGCTCATGCTGGCTCTGGTTCCTGTTCGTCGTAGAGCGCAACCAGGTCTCCTTGGACGGGGAACATGGCGTTGATGCCGTGGCTCAACAGATAGCGATCGGCCTGCGCAGCGTCCTCCATGGTCAGCTCGCGGCGGGTCAGCAAGGTCAGCACATGGGCCAGCGGCGCCAACTGCTCTGGCCGCAGCCGGTCGTCCCCTGCCAGATAGATCCGGTTGACATCCAACAATTCGGAGGCAATCGAAGCATGAGCCTGAGAGACCTCCTCACCAGCCTCCCAGATATCGCGCAAGAGGTCTGCAAAGCTGACCAGGAAAAGATATAAGTCAGGCTCGCCCTCGCCGCGGCAGCCTTCCTGGGTGGTTCGGAGCAAAGCCTGGGCCTCGCTCACCAGCTCGGTCAGGACGCGCCAGGCCCCCTGCACGCGCAGCCGTTGCTGCCGTTGGAAAGCCTCGTACCCGATGATGACGGCTTTGGGTTCATTGCGCGTGGTAATGACGACCTGGTTCTTCCCTTCGGCCACTTCGCCCACCAGAACTGGCAACCGATTACGCGCCTCGGTCACACTCAACCTGAGTTCCATCATTGTCTCACCTCTTCTCTGTACATCTCATTGTACAATGGCATTATAGCACATTCGAAAAGCAAACACAAACCATCGAAATCCGCCGGGTGCGGTACAGAGTTTTGCGCCGGCATGGGTATTTGGGCCTAACCAGTTGAATCCTTGCACGACAGACGAGAATTTTCTGATGGCATTTGCCTGGTTGGCTCTGGCTTGTCCAGGTTAGGATCACGAAGCCACGAAGGCTGCGAAGATCGCGAAGTACGAAGGGCCTCCAGAGCCTGCCCCTTCACTGTGTTCAGGGCAAGCTCTGAGCAAAGTCGAAGGGGTGTGCCGATCTGCGTGTCAGGCGGGAGTTTCGCATGGCTCAGGCGATCATGACGCGTTGATGGGCACGCTGGTGTCGAACTTGCGCGGCTTCGCGCTTCGTGCACTTCATGGCGCTTCGCGATCCAGACGCCTTCACTGCAAAACCTTGAACCGCACCCAAATCCACCAAACCCGTGTCGGAAAAACGGCGGGAGCGGTGTCTTCTTGGGTGGGAAGATAAGGTAGACCCGTCCTTGCTGGCCGCGCTCGACGCCGCGCCCGATGGGCAGGCCACCTTCTTCGTCTACCTGGGAGAACAGGCCGACCCTTCGACAAGCCTTCGGGCTGAGGCCCTCAAGGCCGAAGGCTCAGGGCAGGCTCTCAGTGGCGCGGAAGCCATCGCCGACTGGACGGCGCGCGGGGCATACGTCGTCCAGAAACTGACAGAGACAGCGCAGCAGACACAACGCGGCCTGCTGGCCGAGTTACGCGGCCGCCAACGGATCGGCCAGGTGGCGAGCTTCCGCTCCTTCTGAATCGTCAACGCGGTCGCTGTCACCGGCGGCCGGAGCATGGTGGACGCGCTGGCCGCGCGGTCAGACGTGGCCTACCTGGAGCTGGCACCGGTCGTACAGATTCCCGAGTCGATCGCGGAAGCGCCGGCGATCGCGCCGCAGGGCGTGGAGTGGGGCGTGCAGAAGATTCGCGCTGATCAGGTTTGGCGCGATTTCGACGTCAACGGCGCGGGGATCGTGGTGGCGAACGTTGACACCGGCGTGGACTACACCCATCCAGCATTGGCCGGCAAGTATCGCGGCGCGGCGACCGGCAGCCACGACTTCAACTGGTACGATCCCACCGGAACCTATCCGACGAGACCGGGCGACAACAACGGCCACGGCACGCACACCATGGGTACCATGGTCGGCGACGACGGGACGGGCAACCAGGTGGGCGTGGCGCTGTTGGCTTGATCGTACCAGGGAGAGCGCTTGAGGTGGCGGCGAGCCTGGCTGGCGTTGCGGCTTTCGGCATAACTCTGGCGGCCCTGGCGCAAGCGCCAGAGCGCGGAACAGACAAGCTGCGGATACACCTCAGCGTCAGTAGCATCCACCAGGCGCTGCCTCAGGCCAGGCTGGCCTGGGGCCGGTCGCAACAACTGACCATGCCGCACAAGACCGACCCACAGAAAGCGGCCAAGCAATGGGCCATCCTACAGCCGATGATTCAACGGCGCCAACGTCGGATAGGTCGGCATAGATGGTGAATTTCTCCGCGTAGCGCGCGTGCGCCGCCGGGTCGGGTTGGTAGGTGTGGTTCACTTTGACGGTGCGCGCGACGGCCTCCCGGGTCGAGGCGTAGGCGCCCGTAGCGATCCCGGCCAGCATGGCACAGCCCAGACAACAAAGCGCCTCCGACACGTCCATCGCCATGACGGGCTTGCCGGTGATGTCGGCCTTGGTTTGTAGCCAGCGCGGCGACGTGCTCGATCAGCGGCAGGTCCGCCTCGACGCCGATGAAGACGCGCGTCGCGGCGCTGAGCAGCGCGGGATGGGACACCGCCGTCACGTGGATCAGCCCGCCTGCCAGCAGTCGCTCCAGGTGCTTGCGTACCGTGCCCTCAGCTACGTCCAGCTCGCGGGCAATTTCGACGTTGGGCATCCGGCCATCGCTCTACAGCAACGCGATGATCCGGCGATCTGTGTCATCCGGGGTGTAAGTCATGGTCCGCCTCGGCGCTGCGGAGTATCGCGCAAAATGCGACAAATGTCAACAGGTGGTCGTGAATTAACATACTATTATATAAATCATATCACAAGGTGCGAAATTCGCAAAATAGTATCTTCTCAATAATCTGGGGCGAACGTGCCTGGCACTTCCGAAAAGTGCCAGGCACGTGATGGCGATGCCCCTATCTATTGAGAGGATACGCAAAATATCAGAGAGCCAGCTCGCAGTGACAGAGTCGCGCCGGACATATTATGGCTTCTTAACGGATTCCTCGCGCAGTCTTAACGAGTGCACAATCCCCGCTTAACCCTCACGTGTTATCTTGGCAGGGTAGGCACGCGGCTCGACCAGTTCACTGCATGCCACGCCAGATCGCCGCAAGGTTTGTACCATGCCGAAGAAATCAAACAGCAAATCGCAGTTGGCCGTCACGATGGCCGAACTCCAGGCCGCGCTGGCTGAAGGATGGACGATTGATCCGCCCGTGAGTCGCAAGCAGGCGCCGGACCGACCCGATGGCGCCTGGCCGTGAGGTGCGATGTAATCCTGTGGCGCGCCGGTCGCGTGCGCGTGCTGACCCTGCCTGACGATGCGGCCCTGCGCGAGTGCCTGGCCGAACACGGCGCCCATATCGAGGGGAAATGAGGGATCGTAAAGAAACGTTAACCGCGACTTCGCGATTCCTTAACTGACCCTTATTCTGCTGTTAAAGTAGCAGTGCGATACTGGGGTCGGTTCACACAAGAACCAGATCTAGCTTTCTGAGGAGAAAAAACCCATGCGTTCCCAGTTATTGATCGTCCTGTTAGCCATCGTCGTGCTCGTGGCGGCCTGTGCACCTGCCGCGACGCCTACACCGGCGCCGGCCCCCCAAGCGGCACAGCCGACCAAGATGACTGAACCGACGAAGGCCTCGCAGCCGACCACCGCGTCGACCAAGGCGCCCGAACCCCCTGTCGCGCCGAAGCCGACTGAGGCCAGGCCGGCCGCGGCTGCGGGCAGCAAGCTGCCCGAGGTCAACCCGTTGCAGGTGAAGGGTGACATTCGCACCGCGGGCAGCTCGACGGTGTTCCCGTTGAGCGAGCGCATCGCCGAGCGGTTCCGCGATGAAGGCTACAAGGGTAACATCACCATTGACAGCATCGGCACGGGCGCCGGCTTCGAACGCTTTTGCAAGGCCGGTGAGACCGATATCTCCAACGCCAGCCGGCCGATCAAGTCGTCTGAGGTGGATTCATGCAAGGGCATCGGCCGCGAGCCGGTCGAGTTCCGCGTCGGCACCGACGCGTTGGCGGTGGTGGTCAGCAAGAACAACACCTTCTTGAAGGACGTCACCCTGGAGGATCTGGCGAAGATCTTCGCCAACACCACCGAAAAGTGGTCGGACGTGAACCCGGCCTGGCCGAAGGAGAACATCCTGCGCTTCAGCCCCGGCACCGATAGCGGCACCTTCGACTATTTCATCGAAGCCGTGATGACGCCGGCCTTCAAGGAGAAGGCCAAGGATGCGCTGCTCAAGGCCAAGAACCTGCAACTGAGCGAGGATGATAACGTGCTGGTGCAGGGTGTCGAGGGCAGCCCCTACGCCATCGGTTACTTCGGCTATGCCTACTTCCAGGAGAACCAGGCCAAGCTGGCGGTTCTGTCAGTCAAGGGCGTGGCGCCCAGCACGCAGACCGTGGATGAAGGCAAATACCCGCTGGCCCGGCCGATCTTCATCTACTCGACGGCCAAGATCATGACCGAGAAGCCGCAGGTCGCCGCGTTCATCAACTTCTACTTGACCACTGTCAACGAAGAGATCCAGAAGGTCGGTTACTTCCCATCCAGCACGACCGCGCTGGATGCGGCCAGGCAGAACTGGCTGAAGGCCCTGGGCAAGTAACGTAACAGTAACCACCGCGCCAGGCGCATCCGCGGA
>MNXL01000262.1 GCA_001871755.1 Anaerolineae bacterium CG2_30_64_16 | reverse complement strand
GGACAAATCTGCTCAAGCCGAGTCCGTGACTCGGCGGGCGAGCGGCGGATCACGGATCCGCCTTGAGCTGCCCCGGACTATTGAGAGGATACGAAAATTGCAACCCGGCAGTCTCACCAGACGAAGCGGTCCAGGTCGCGGCCGGCCACCACAGGGCCGGTGAAGGCGCGGCGCGCTTCCTGCTCCAAGACTGCCGGCGGCGTTTCGCGGGCATCGTAGTGCACCAGCACCAGCTTTTGTGCGCCGACCTCTTGGGCAAGCTGGCCGGCCTGGGCCGCTGACGAATGCCCCTTCCTGGCCCCGGTCGCTTCGTGGATCAGCAGATGTGCGTGGGTGGCCAGACGCCGGAGGTTCGGACAAGGTTCGGTGTCGGCGGAGTAGGCAAGCACGGCGCCAGATATCCGGTTGAGCACGCGCAGGCCGATCGTGGGCACAATGTGTTGGACCGGCGCGGCCGTGATCTCGAAGTCAGAGTTGGTCAATACGCGGCAACCCGGTTCCATGGCGATGACGTGATAGTCGAGTGTGAACATGGCCGGCCATTGTTCGGGATGGAACAGGGCAAGGAGCGCCCGGCTGTACGCGATCGTGTCGGCTGTGGCGTAGAACTCCAGCGGGGACCGGCGGCCGGCCAGCCACAGGGACAGGATCAGGGCCGGCAGGCCATAGACGTGATCCGGGTGGAAATGGGTCAAGATCACGCTGTCCAGCCGGTTGGGGTCGAGGCCGGCAATGAGCAGTTGCCGGTAGGGAGAACCAGCGCAATCGATCAGTTCGATGTGTTCTGTGCCCACCAGGGCTATGTAGGTGTTTTCTTGATCCGGCGTGGGGAGAGCGCGCGCTGTGCCGAGCAGTACCGCTTCAGCCATGTGTGCCTCAGTAAGGGCATGTCGTAGCAGCGCGTGAGCGTCCGTCTGCAATGGATGCGGGTACAGCTATCTAACCCACAGAGTGGGCAGCCAGGCACGCCAGACAAAAGCGGAAGCCTGTTGGCTTTCGTAGACACCGTAGTTGTTGGGGCCGGTCGCCTGGACCCAGCCGACGGCCATGCCGCCCGCAGGCAGCAGGGTGAGCGTCACGTCCTTGAGGCTGCCTGCTGTCGCCGGGATGAGTTCGCCCTTGGACCACGTCGACGCGCCGGCCACCGCGGTTGTCACCCGCAAGATTTGCCCTTCGTCCCAGGCGATGTGTAGCAGGCTGCCTTGTTCCGTCAGGATGCGCGGGCCGCGCACGCTGCTGGCCGTCTGCCACACGGTCTGGGGAAGCGCCCAATAGCCGCCCTCGCCGTAGCCGTAGCGGACACGCCGCCCCTGATCCACCCAGGTGAGATGCGCCAGACCATCGGCGGTCATCGCCAGGTGCGCGCCCAAAGAGTCGATCTGTGGGACATCCGAGATGTTGATGGGGAGGGACCACTGTTTGTCGGACATCTCGCTGAGCAGAATCTCATAGGTGCCCGGTTCACTGTCGGTCACGACGCGATCTTGCCAGGCCAGGTAAATCGTGCCGTTTGGCGCCGCGGCGATGGTGGGGGCCTGCCCGCGTGCGTTGGGCACCGGCTGGCTGGTCCAGAAGTCGCCGAGCAGGGCGCCGTAGTAGATCACCCAATAGCCTGGGGCATTGTCCATCCAGGCCGCGTGCAGAGTGCCATCCGGCGCTACGGTGAGGCTGGGCTGGGCAGAATAACCGAGGGTGCGGGAGACCTTGACCGGCAGGGTCCATTCACCTTTGTCTGTATGGATGTGATAGATCTCGAAATCGCCAAAGAACTGGTTCGAGAACATCACATGTAACTCGCCCTGAGCATCCACTGCCAGCGCGGGGGCCACGCCCGCAGCCAGGCGTTGGGGTTGGGTCCAGCCCTCGCCAGCGCGGCGTGACGCATACAGCACGGCCCCGTTGGATTCCCACACGGCATGAGCGACCCCGTCCGCGGTGTAGGCGAGCGCTGGCCGGGCGGCATGTGTCATCTGATCAGCCACGGTCGTCGGTGTGCTCCAGGGCAGCGTCGTCGTGCCTGCAAGGACCGCTGGTGGGCGCGGGACAGCCAGAGCCGCTGCCAGCCACACGATGGCCAGCACACCGCTCCACGGTCTCAGCAGCCTGCGCGCCCGTTTGTTCGCCACCGTTTGTTTCCTAACCCGGACAAGCCGGAACCCAAAAGACGACAGCCGCCACTCCCAAAATCCTTGCACAAAAAACAAGAATTTCGGGGGTTAGGCACTCACACGCTTTACTTCGAAACCTGCAATTGCCTGGCCCACACGACGCCGTTGCCCAACAGGACACCCTGGACCGCCGCGCCCTCCTTACGCTCGGGATCGATCGTGGGCGCCACCTGCCGCGGCACCCATACGAGCTGCCCGCCGATCCGCCACCACATTCCCTGGGCGGTCGCGGCGGAAGCCAGCTCGGCGTCACCGGCGATGGTCACCGGCACGGGTTCTTCAAGCCGAATCATGTCGGCTTTGTACTCATCCTGGCCGACGGACAGTCCTCGCACTTCGGCCCACTGGCCGGCCTTTGCGACAGCCCGGCTCTCGTCCACCAGCGTGTTGCCGTTCACGTAGAGCGTAGTCGGGGTCGGGTAGGCGCCGGGTTCTTCGGCGAAAATCCATACGTCCCACACGGTTGCGCCTGCCTCTGCAGGTAAAATGGACGCCACCATGGCGCCCAGGGTGAGCTCATCCCCCTGGTCCAGGACGCGGATGGTCCGGCCGGTTAGCGTCGAATCAGCCTTTGCCTGCAGCGCCTTGACCTCGGCGGACTTGCCCACGGCCGCGTCCCCGATGATCTCAGTATCGTCTTCGATCAGGACTTGCCAGCCGGCGATTTGCCACGTGGTGACACCGATCTGCTCTATGACCCCCTCGAACTCCACGGGAACGGCATCAACGGTCCGATCCACTTCTTCCACGCTGATGGCCCACAGGTCCGTGCCCTTCTGTTCTGCCATCACCCAGACCAGGTCATCGACCTGCGGATCGCCGATGACCACTGTGGCGGGGGTGATCAGAACCATCGTCTGACCAATCACCCACACTGCGTTACTCTCTGCGTTGGGGGGGTCGATCTTTTTGTTGAGCCGGTCCGTAAACTGCACCGTTGGCCCGGTTTGGCCGGCCGGCCGATCGACGTAGATCAGGTCGGCGTGCAGCCCGGCGCGGGCGGTGGAGCTTACCCAGACGATGAGCCAGGCGCCGACCGTGGCTGGCCCGCGTTTTTGGTTGATCACGGTCTCCTGGTCGACCAGGACGCCGAAATCGCCGATCAGCCATTTGCCGCGTCCTGAGCCTGTCGAAGGGTCGGGGCCTTGGGCCTTCAGATAGCCCTCGAAGCGCTGAGCCGGTGTCTGCGCGTCTTCGGGCGTGAACGCGCTGACGGGCAGCGTGCCTGCAGCCGCGACGAACAGCGCAAGCACGACCCACGCGGTCGCCCTCCAAATCGGATTCAGTCGCTTCCTGCCAGGATCAGTCCTCATCGGTCTTCTCTATTCCACATGAGCATCTCGCTCTGTTGTCGTATCGGTGCACGGACAGCTATTCGGAAATGCTCGTACCCCTCGGGTCATCGAAATGATACACCTTGACAGCCGTTTCGACAAGCGACGCGGGCGCCGTCGAGGAGCCCGGCTCGGTGAGCGCTGTCGGCGGTGTCGGCGTTGGTGTGTCGGCCGGCCCCTCGATCGTTGCGGTTGGCGTCGGGAGTTCGGTGGCTGTCGGAGCAACGGTGACCGTCGGAGTCGCGGTTGCCACGTATGCCGGATCCACGGTCGGCGTCGGCGTGCTCGAGGCAGGCGGGGCGATGGTTGCGGTTGGCGTATCCGGCGCGGTGACTGTCGGAGCAACGGTAGCCGTCGGAGTCGCGGTTGCCACGTGTGCCGAACTCGCGGTCGGCGTTGGCGTGCTCGAGGCAGGCGGGGCGATGGTTGCAGTCGGCGTATCCGGCGCGGTGGTTGTCGGCGTAGGTGTTTCTGGCATGACGTAGATCATGGTCGCCAACAACACCCCGTCGGGCTGCACGACCACCCTGACCTGGGCCTCCCGACCTACCTTCGGCTCGCCGATGATCGTCGTCTCGGCAGTAATTCGGACGCTCTGCCCGGCAATCCGCCAATCACTGCCGGCCATACTCTCGATCGGGCCCTGAAAATCGCGTTCCCCGAGAATCAGCTCACTGATCCGCAGCGCCCGGATCTCGCCGCCGGCCCGTCGTTCAGCCTTGACCGACACCCAGGAGCCGACGCGCGGCTCCCCTTCGATGATCGTGTCACCGGTCACCTTCACAACCTGTCCCTGGATCGTCCACTGGTCGCCGGTGATCGCCTCAACCACCCCGGTGAAGTCAAGCGGTTCGGGCGTGGCCTCTGGGCCGCTGATGGCACGAATCGAGCGCGCCACCCAGGAGCCGTCCGACCGCATCACCAGCACGACCTGCACCTTCCAGCCGACGTCGGGAGCGCCGATGTACTGGGTCTGCGCATCGGTGTCGAAGGTGGTCCCATCGACGGTCCAACGGCCGCCGTCGATGCTTGTTACCCAGCCCTCGATCCGGGCCTTGACCTCTTCCCGCGCCCAGGTGGGTGAGGGCGAGGGGGTCCTGGTGATCGTGGGTGTGGCGGTCGGCGTGGCGGTCGGCGTGGCTGTCGCGGTGGCTGTTGCCGTCGCGGTCGGCGTCGAGTTGGGTATCGGCGGATCGGTTGGGATGTCAAGTGGCTGAGGGGACCGGCCGGCCGGCGCGCTGGTCGGCTCAACGGTCGCGCTCGCACTGGCCGTGGCTGTGACGGTCGGCAAGGGCGGGGGCGCGGTCGCGGTGGCTGGCGGGAGCGCGGTGGCCGTGGGCGGACTGCTGGTGCTCGGAACAGGCGGGGTGACTTCGATGCGCACGGCATGGAGCGTGCCATCTCCCGGCGCCCGCATCGTGCCCTGAACCCGGGCGCCGATGAGCGGTGTGCCGACTACGGTCGTCTGCGGGTCGATGATGAGCGTGAGACCGGACACCTGCCAGCGATCGGCCCCCATTGCCTCGATGGCGCCCGCGAGGGGCAGACTGCGCACCACGCGCTGGAGCGTCACGATATCCTGCATGTCTTGCAGGCGTTCAGCGGCGAATTGCTCGACCAGGACGGCGCGCGTGTCCGGGTCGCGCGCGAGCAGGACACGCGCCTCTTGAGCGGCGGTTTTCACCGGATACAGCAGGTCGCCCGGCAGCGCGGTCGCCGAGGCCGCTACCGCGCCCGTGCCCATCACGCCGACCAACAGCACGAGCACCAATGCGATCACCAGACCGGCCGGCATGGACCGTGGCCCGGCCAATCCGCGGAGAAATTCAGCCCAACCGGCCGTGAGACGCTCCAACAGGCCAGGTTGGGGGGTCCGCTGGCGGCTCATCTGCCTGACCGCGGCCATGAACTGGGCCCGGCTGCGCGCGGCCACGGCTGCGTCACGCGGGGGCGCCGCGCGCAGGGTGGCCACCCCCGTGATGGTTTCCAACAGGGGCGCCAGGCTGGACGCGTGTTGCGGGTAGCACTGGAGACAGGCCGTGAGACTCTCACCTGCCTTCAGGCGCTCGTAGCATTCGTCCAACAGTTGGGCCAGGATGTCGTCGTTCTGTTGCTTCATGGCTGCATTACGCGGCGAAGGGCCAGCACTGCCCGGTATTGTAACGCCTTGATCGCTCCTTCGGTCTTGTTCATGATCGCCGCAACCTCGGCGATGCTCAACTCTTCCAGAAAGCGCAGGGTAATGACCTGGGCTTGCTCTTCTGTGATCAGTCCCAGTGCAGCTCGCAGTCGTTCACTGTTGAGCCGGGACTCCACCGTCCGCTCGGGATCTCCCTGGGTCGCCCTGATCGGCGGCGCCTCGTCGATGTCCACAAAGGTGGCGCGCTGCCGGCGGCGGTAGTGGTCGATCACCAGATTGTGAGCGATCCGATAGAGCCAGCCGGAAAAGGACGTGCGCCAACCGCGATCGTTGCGGATGGCTTCGATCATGCGCATGAAGACCTGGCCGGTCAGGTCCTCTGCCAGGTCTGCGCGGCCCACCCGGTGATAGACATAGCTAAAGATTTTGCTATGGTACTGATCGTACAGCGTGCTCAGGGCGAGCGGATCGGCCCGACTGGCGCGTTCCAGCAGTGCCAGTTGGTCCGAATCCTCGGTGTGCGCTTTGTCACCTTGTATGACGCCAATAGCGGCAAAAGATAACGCGCAAATCAGCCGATCTAGCCCGAACATGCGAAACTCGGTCCTCTGAGGGTTATTGGGTGGCCTGATCTGCTCGCCAGGTCACCCAAATGCGTTGAATCGCGGTGATCCCGGCCAGCAGGGCGATGATCCAGAGCGCCCAGATGATCTGGTTGAAGATCAGACCCGCGATGAAAATGACCAGGCGCTCGAAGCGCGTCAGCAGCCCGGCCTTGCACGTGAGACCCACCCCTTCGGCGCGCGCACGCGTGTAGCTGACGAGGAGCGAGGTAGCCATCGCCGCGGCCGCGAGCATGACGCCGGTGTTCTGGTCAGTCTGCAGGAAGTGCCAGATCAGCGCGCTGAAGAGGAATACTTCGGTCCAGCGGTCCAGGGTGGAATCGAGAAAGGCGCCAAACCGACTGACGGCGTTCATCATGCGCGCCAGCGCGCCGTCGATTGCATCGGCGCCGAGAGTCAAGATCAACAGCACACCAGCCAGTTGTGTTTGGCCGCTGGCCAGCACCCCGGCCACCGCTGCCGTCAGCAGACAGCCCAAAACGGTGACGGCGTTGGGTGTCAAGCCCAGGCTGCCCAGCAGCCGGGCGATCGGCTCAACCACGCGGCCACTCCAGTTGCGCGCCAGATTCGTTACCATGTTGCCCCCTGAACGGAGGGGCGGCGCCTCTGTGCCCGCCCTGGGTGACCACGGAGGGCCTTGTCCTGAGGCCCCTCCTGAGCAAGGTCGAAGGGCCAGCCGAAGGAATCGCCCCTACCCCAGATTATCGAGAGGGCCTAACCCACGCGATCCTTGCTTTTTGTGCAAGAATTTTGTAGGCCAGGTTATCACCTTCTTGGTTCCGCTTGTAAGCGCAGCGGCCTTGTCCGGGTTAGGACATACTACCCAAAATGATCTTACACCGAGAAGCAGACCCTGTCAACCGTACCTTGCGCCTAATGAGCGCCTGTGATAGAGTTGGAGCCTGGTCGGGTTGGCCAGGCAGCCGACGCCTTATCCGTCATTCCCACGCAGGCGGGACGTCATTCCCGCGGAAGCGGGACGTCATTCCCGCGCACGCGGGAACCACGTCGTGCCAACTGGACACCCGCTTTCGCGGGTGTGACGCGTCGGACTCGGTTACCCGTCATTCCGGCGCAGGCGGGAACGTCATTCCCACGCAGGCGGGAATCCAGGAGGCGCCGGAGTGATCTCCAGATCTTCATCAGCCGCGGTGTTTCACCACGATGGATGGGGGAAGTCATGAAATCAGCCATCGACCGGGCCGCCGGCATGGTGTGCGGCTCGGCCTACACTGTGGCCCTCACCGGCGCCGGCATCAGCACGCCCTCTGGAATCCCCGATTTTCGCAGCCCCTACTCAGGGCTCTGGCATGGCATTGACCCCCTGGACGTAGCTTCGATCTGGGCGTTCCGCGATCACCCGGCGGCGTTCTATCGCTGGATCCGGCCGGTGATTCGGAGTGTGTTGGCGGCTCAGCCCAACCCTGCCCACCTGGCCTTGGCGGAGATGGAGCAGCACGGCCTTTTGCGGTGCATCATCACCCAAAACGTCGATTCGCTGCATCAGCGCGGCGGCAGCCGGCGCATTCTGGAACTCCACGGCCACACCCGCTCGGCCACCTGTTTGATCTGCCAGCATAGGACCGACACCGGCCCGCTTTGGCGCCAGATCATGGACGGCGCCGCGCCACCGGTATGCCCCCAGTGCGGCGGTCTCCTCAAGCCGGATGTGGTGTTCCTGGGGGAGCAGTTACCCTACGCGGCGTTGAGCGCGGCCCAGCAGGAAGCCCTGGAGTGCGAGGTGCTGCTGATCATCGGCACGTCGCTGGAAGTGATGCCGGCGGCGGACCTGCCACTGCTCGCCCGCCGACGCGGCGCACGCACAATCCTGATCAACCAGACCCCCACTACGCTGGATGACACGATGGACCTGGTGATCCGGGCGGACGTCGTGCGGACTATGCAGGCGTTGTGGCGGGCGTTGCGACAGGTGCTTTGATGCAGGACGCCGCCCGCCGACCGCAATCATGGTGACCTCGTTCCGTTTGTCAGTCTCTTGGAGGTCGAGCGGGATGTGATCTGAACGCGGGTCGGGTCTGAGGTGATTGGGGGGGCGGCTTGGGGAAGGGGTGTCCCGGCTAACCGTGGGCGGCGCGTGGTGTGAGGGGGCAGGGTCCCCAGCGCGGGGCGCCCATGTCGGCCTCACGTGGTCACGACCGAGTTGTCCGTGCCAAAGCGGTTGGGGGCATATCTGTCGGCGTGCCAGTCGTTGTGCCAGTCGCGGCCGTTGACGAGATAGCGGAACTGATACGCCTTGCCGGCAGGCAGCGTAAGAGTGATCCGCCAGGCGCCATCGCTTCGCCCCTGGCGCATCTCGTCCCGGGTGGTGTCCCAGTCGTTGAAGTCACCCACCAGGTTGACGCGTTCTGCCCAGATGCTCGATGGCAGTTCGAATGTCACTCGCACAGTCTGTCCATCCGGCGATGGGTCCTTGTAGATCATGTTCGCCATTCCATGTGGGAGCTGGCCCAACTCAGGACTTGTAAAGAAACGACTTCGCACTTTGCTCGGGCCGGTCTCCCGACC
>MNXL01000113.1 GCA_001871755.1 Anaerolineae bacterium CG2_30_64_16 | reverse complement strand
GGGGTGGTCGTTTCTGACCGACTTCTGGTGGCCGCTGGTGGAGGATCGCCTGGATCACGAGGCGATCTGCGCGGCCACCGATCTGAACTGCGCGGCCATGCTGCGGAGCGGCATCACCAGCTTCTACGACTGCACCGAAGGGCCGTACGCGCTGCCCGGCTGCCTGGCGGCCCAGGCTGAGGTCGTCCGGGCACGCGGCCTGCGTGCTATCCTCTCGTTTGAAGCCACTGAACGCCTGAGCCGGGAGAATGGGCAGTTGGGTTTGCGCGAGAACCTCGATTTCATTCGCTCAACTAAATCCGAAATCCGAAATTTACAATCCGCAATGATCTCCGGCCTGATGTGCTTCCATACCACCTTCACCTGTTCGACCGAGTTCATCCGGCAGGCGTTCGAGCTGGCTGCCGCCGAAGGCGCGCTGGTGCACATGCACGTCTCCGAGGGGGCCTACGAGCCGGAGCACGCCCTGGAGCATTTCGGGGCGCGCCCCTTCGAGTACTACGACCGGCTGGGCGTGGCCGGACCGGGCATGTTGGCTTCGCAGTGCGTGCAGATCACCCCGCGGGAGATCGAGATCATCGCGGCGCGGGGCGTGCGCGTGACGCACATGCCGCTGTCCAACTGTGAGGTGGGCGGCGGCATCGCGCCCGTGCCCGACCTGGTAGCCGCGGGGGTCACGGTTGGGCTGGGCAGCGACGGTTACATCACCGACTTCTTCGAGGTGATGCGCGGCGCGTTCCTGATCCACAAGGCGCACCGGCAGGACCCGCGCGTCATGCCCGCGCCCCTGGTATGGCAGCTCGCCACCGAGGGCGGCGCGCGGGCGATCGGGCTGGAGAAGGTGGGGCGGCTGGCCCCCGGCTGGCAGGCTGACCTGCAACTGATCGACTCGACCTTCCCGACCCCGGCCACTGTGGACAACCTGTACGACCAGCTCCTGCTCTACCGCAACCGCGGCCACGTTCGGGCAGTGCTGGTCGCCGGCCAGGTACAGGTGCGAGATGGCGTGGTGCTCGGCGTGGACGAGGCTGCCCTGCGCGCCAGGGTGCACGGGGCTGCGAAGAGGCTTTGGAGCAGGACGTAGCGAGTAGAACGTAACGAGGAAAACGTAATGCGTAAGACGTAGTATGCGTGGCGATGCCACGTTTTACGTTTCACGTTTCACGTTTGTTACTCAGCCTGCGTGGCGATGTCATTCCCGCAAGCCCTTAGCGGGAATCCAGCGGCGCTGCCAGCGGGAACGTGGATGCCCGATAGAAGCATTCGGGCATGACGGCTGAGTCACTCACGTTTCACGTTTCACGTTTCACGTTTTCGCTTTTCGGAGAACCCAATCATGGCTGACCTGACCACCACACTATTCGGCATCACCATGCCCTCGCCGTTCATCCTCGCTTCCGGCCCGCTGTCGTATGACGCCACCGGGCTGTGGGAGGCATATCGCGCGGGCGCGGGCGGCGTGACCACCAAGACGTTGCGACTTGAACACGCGATCAACCCAACGCCGCACATGGTCGTCCCACGCTCGTCCAACCTGCGCGGCACGCTCTTCAACACCGAAAAGTGGGCCGACCTGCCGTGGCAGCAGTGGGTCGAGCAGGAGTTGCCCGCGATGCAGGGCCATCCCGGCGTCTTGATCGCCAGCATCGGGCACACACCGGCCGAGGGTGAGGTGATCGCGGGGCCGGTGGCGGCCACGGGCGTGGTGAACGCCATCGAGTGCGTGGCGTACACCAAAGACACCATCGTGGGCCTGGTGCGGACCGTGCGCGAGCGCACCGATCTGCCGATCCTGGCCAAGCTGACGTTCAACTGGGGCGATGACCTCTACCCCGCGGCCGAGGCTGCGCTGGACGCGGGCGCGGACGGTTTCACGGCCATCGACTCCATCGGCCCCACGCTCCAGATCGACATCGAGACCGGCCAGCCGACCATCGGCGGGGTCGGCAACAAGGCGTGGATGTCGGGCGCGGCGATCCGGCCGGTGGCGCAGGCCGTCGTGGCCGAGCTGGTGGCCCGTTTCGGGGTCCCGGTAATCGGCACCGGCGGCATCATCCAGGCCGAGGATGCGGTGGAGATGACGATGGTCGGCGCGACCGCGCTGGGGGTGTGCACGGCGCCGTTGCTGCGCGGGCTGGAATGGTTCGGCAAGACCCACGCGAAGCTGAGCGCGTGGCTCGATGCGCACGGCTATGCCCGCCTGTCAGAGGTGCGCGGGGCTGCGCTGCCACACCTGCACGCTGTCGAGGACACTCAGCCGCTCGTCTTCGCGTTCGATCCCATGAAGTGCACCAAATGCGATCTCTGCGTGGTGCTGTGCCCCTATGATGCGCGCACGATGGCGGGGGACAGGCCGAAGTCGCCCGATCTGAAGCAGATTCTGGACGAGCAACGATGCCGCTACTGCGGTCTGTGCGTTGAAGTGTGCAAGCCCGCGGCGCTGACGTATGGCAATTGGCCGAGGTGATCCCATCATGGAACTCACCGGTTATCTCGATTTCTGGTTCCGGGAGCTGCCCATCGTGGAGCGCATCCAGCACTTCCAGCGGCTGGGTATCAACCGGCTGGACGTGTGGCTCTGGCGCGAACGGCCGATGGCTAAGATCTACGCGGAGTGCGAACGCCGCGGCATGATCATCAACTCCACCTTCGACGGGGAGTGCGGCAACCTGGTGGACGCGACCGACCACGACCGGGTGCTGCGGGCCTGGGACCAGTCGCTTGAGACGGCCGTCCGCTATGAGATCCCCCACCTGTTCATCTTCTCCAACCAGGTGGAGGTATCGGCCAGGGGGGAGTGGGTGCAGCGGTTGAACCGGGACTACACCGCAGGCGAGATGTACGCCAATCTATTGGACGGCGTGGAAAAGGTGTTGCGTCTGGCCAGGCAAACCGGGGTGCAGCTCTGGTTCGAGGCGCTGAACACCTTCCACATCCACGGCGGGGTCTTCGTGTGCACGCACGACCTGGCCGCGGACGTGGTACGCCGTTTCGACGACCCGCAACTGCGCCTGTCGTTCGACTGCTATCACCAGCAGCGCACCGCCGGCAACCTGATCTGGGGCATGGGGCAGTACGCGGGCCTCTACCCGACGTTCCACATCGGCGATTGCCCCACGCGTCAGGAGCCGGGCACCGGTGAGATCAACTTCGCCAACGTCTCGAAGAAGCTGGATGAGCTAGGCTACGACGGGCTGATCGGGTTGGAGTGTTTCCCCAGCACGACGGAAGAGGAGGCGCTGGCGCGCATCCGGGAGTTCTTCCCGCGGGCCAAATGAGATAGGCGTGTTCAAATGGGTGCCCTGGATATGTCCGTCATCTTGATCGAACACGGCGCGATGCTGACCCACGACGGCGAAACGCTGGTCGAAACCTGGCCCGGCTAGCTGGCGGTCGATGGGGATCGGATCGCTGCCCTGGGCGCCGGGGACGCGGCCGCGGGATGGCGGGAGCGCGCCGATCGGGTCATCGACGCCCGGCAGATGGCCGTCTTGCCCGGGCTGGTCAACGGGCATACACACCTGTCGCAGACGTTCCTGCGCGGGCTGGCCGATGATCGACCGCTGCTGCGCTGGCTGAAGGAGGTCATCTGGCCGGTACAGTCCGCCATGACGCCGCACGACCTCTATCTGGCCGCAAAGCTGGGGCTGGTGGAGAACCTGCGCTGCGGTGTCACGACCGTGGTGCAGCATCACAAGCTGCCGGGCCGCGACCACGTGGCTGCCGCCGCGCAGGCCGCGGTCGACGTCGGCCTGCGGATGCTGCTGGCCCGCGGCTGGCTTGACCAGGGGCCGAGCGGCGAGCCGTTGGATCACATCCTGGCCGAGATGGCGTGGCTCCACGAGACATGGCACGCGGCCCCCCTGGCCCCCCAATCGTGGGGGGAGGGGTCGCGGATTCGCATCGCGTTCGGCCCGCTGGCGCCCTGGCGTTGCTCCGACGACGCCATGCGCGAGACGGTCGCTCTGGCACGGGCGTGGGGTGTGCCCACACACATCCACGTCGCCGAGGCGCAGGACGAGATCGATCTGCTACTGGCGCGCTGTGGCAAGCGGCACATCGAGTGGCTGGCGGACCTGGATTGTCTGGGGCCGGACACGCAACTGGTCCATGCTGTGCACGTGACCGACGCGGAGCTCGACCTGATCGCCGCGGCGGACGCGACCGTGGTCTATTGCCCGACCAGCAACATGTATCTGGCTTCGGGCGCTGCGCCGGTGTGGCAGATGCGCAGGCTCGGTATCCCTGTCGCCCTGGGTGCGGATGGCTCCGGGTCCAACAACTCGCAGGATCTGCTGGAGTGCGCCAAGATCGGCGCGTTGCTGGCCAAACACGCGACCGGCGACGCGCAGGCGCTGTTGCCGGCCGATCTGCTGCGGATGATGACGCTGGACGGCGCGCGGCTCTGGCACGGAGGAGCACGGGGGCAGAGGTCAGGAGGCAGGAGTCAGGAGACAGGAGTCAACATCAGTCCTCAGCCATCGGCCATCAGCCACCTGCCACCCGCCATCGGCCAACTGCGCGTCGGCGCACCCGCCGATCTTACCATCGTCGATCTGGACAACGCGCGCTGCCAGCCCGTGCATAGCGCGGCGTCGGCGCTGGTGTATAATGCCAGTGGCGCGGACGTGCACACGGTGATCGTCGATGGGCAGATCCTGCTGGATGCCGGCCGGGTGACCATGTTGGACGAAGCAGCGCTGCTCGCCGACTGCCGCGTCGCCGCAGAGCAATTGATGAGGCGGGCTGGGATTAAAAAGAACTGAGGGGAGTGAGGGAACTGCGGGAACTGCGGGAAGCGAGGGAGTAGTCCATACTACGAAATACGCAGTATGCAGTACGCAGTATGCAACATTCGTCCCACGAGCGGAGACATCTCATGTCCGAACAGATGCCCATGACAGGCTCTCTTGCGGGCCGGGTCGCCCTGATCACCGGCGGCGCGGTGCGCGTGGGCCGGGTGATCGCGCTGGCGCTGGCCGGTCGGGGCGCGCAGACCGCCTTCACCTATCTGCCCGGCGAGCCGCATGAACAGACCGTCGCGGAGATCTGCGAGCTCGGCGGCGAGGCTTTGGCGTTGCCCCTGGATGTGCGGGAGCCGGGCGCGCCTGAACGCGTTGTCGCTCAAGTCGTCGATCACTTCGGGCGACTGGACATCCTGGTGAACAACGCGTCGGTGTGGCTCAAAGCGCCGTTTCTGGCGATCACCCGGGACGCGTGGCAGGCCGCGTTGGATATCAATCTCACAGGCCCCTTCCTGATGAGCCAGGCTGCTGCGCCGGTCATGTTGCGCCAGCAGTCGGGGCTGATCGTCAACATCACCGACCTTGCGGCGTTTCAGGTGTGGCCCGGCTATGCGCACCACGCGGCCAGCAAGGCCGGCCTGGTGGCGCTGACCCGCGTCATGGCTGCCGAGCTGGCGCCGCACGTGCGCGTCAACGCCATCGCGCCTGGCACCGTGCTCCTTCCAGAAGGCGCGGACGAGGCGAAGCGCCGCTGGGCCGAGGAGAAATCGGTCCTCAAGCGCATCGGCCGCCCCGAAGATGTGGCGCGCACGGTGCTGTTCCTGGTGGACAGCGACTTTGCGACCGGCGGCGTCTATTTCATCGACGGTGGACGCTCGCTGGTGTAGTTCGGAAGAGGAGGATGTAGTGGGCAAATCTGCTTTTGTGAACCTGACGACGGGTGACATACGGATCGAGGAGACGAACCGGGATGATCTGCGCAGGTTTCTGGGCGGGAGAGGGCTCGGCGCAAAGCTGCTCTTTGAACTCGTGGGACCAGACGTAGACCCGTTGTCCCCGGAGAACATCCTGGCTTTCATCGCGGGGCCGTTCACCGGCTCCTCCTGGCCCACCGCGTCTCGGCTGCACGTGACCTGCAAGTCCCCGTTGACCGGCGCCTACGGCTACGCCAACAGCGGTGGCTTCTTTGCGGCCGAGCTGAACCACGTGGGCTACGATGCGCTCGTTGTCACAGGCCGCGCGGCGCATCCAGTCACGCTGCAAGTGATCGGCGCGAAGATCCTCCTGCAAGACGCATCCGATCTGTGGGGCCGTACGACGAGCGAGACCCAGCGCGCTCTGCTGGGGGACTCGCCGGGCGCTCGGGCGGGTCGAGTGGCCTGCATCGGCCCGGCCGGCGAGAACCTGGTGCGCATCTCCGCCATCATCAACGACCTGAGCCGCGCGGCCGCCCGAGGGGGGCCTGGGGCGGTGATGGGCAGCAAAAACTTGAAGGCGATCCACGTCCGCGCTGCGGGCAGGCCGGCGTTGTCATCTGAATTCAAGGCCGCCGCGAAAGCGACGGCCAAGAAGTTGAAGGAGGACCCGCATCTCGACGGGCTGCGGCGCCACGGCACATTGGTGCTGATGGACCCGAAGAATCTGAGCGGCGATCAGCCGGCGAAGAACCATCAGCTTGTCCAGGTCCCCTTCATCCAGAAGGTCAACGCGGCCGCGCTGGACGCCTACCTGGTGCGCCACAAGGCCTGTTACGCCTGCCCGATCGCGTGCGGCCGGGATTCTGCGGTGGTCGCGGGGCGCTATGCGACCGAGCTCGAAGGCCCGGAGTACGAGACCACTAATGCGCTGGGCCCCATGTGCTGGGTAGATGACCCGGAAGCGATCATCTACGCCAATCGTCTCTGCAACGAATACGGGCTGGACACCATCTCCACCGGTGTCACGATCGCCTTTGCCCTGGAACTGCACGAGCGGGGCCTGCTCGATGACGACGAGTTGTCGCTGGCGTGGGGCGACGCGGAGAGTGTGATCGGCCTCATCGAGCGGATCGCGCATCGCCGCGGGATCGGGGACCTCCTGGCCGAGGGGACGCGACGGGCGGCTGAGCGGATCGGCCCGAACGCCCGTCCCTATGCCATGCACGTGAAAGGGCTGGAGCTCCCGCGCCAGGAGCCGCGCTTTGCCAAAGGGTTTGGGCTGGGCCACAGCACCAGCAACCGCGGGGCCGATCACCTGTACGGCATGCCCGCGATCGATCTGGCGAGTGCCTGGGACGTGGCCCGCAAGATCTTCGACCCGGAGATCGTGTCGGAGCTGATGGATCCGGCCAACGAGAAGTACAAGCCCGACATGGTGGTGTATGGGGAGCATTTCTGCGCCCTCACCGATGCGCTGGGGATCTGCAAGTTCAGCACGGTGGAGGAATACGCGTTGCTGCCCGAAGACCTGGCCCCCGGCGTCTCGGCCGTGCTGGGCGAAGAGGTGACTGGCCAGAATTTGCTCCAGATCGGCGAGCGGATCGTCAACCTGGAGAGGTTGTACAACGTGCGGCAGGGCATGGGCCGGGCGGACGACTACTTGCCCCGCCGCTTCACCCAAGAGGCCGCGCCGCTTTACGAGTACGAGATCGACCCGCGGACGGGGGAGGCGATCATGTCGGCGGAACCGGTGCGTTATGGCATCATTCACGACCTCGATGCCATGCTGGATCGCTATTATGATCTGCGCGACTGGGATCGCAACGGCATCCCACGGCCTGAGACGCTGCGCCGGTTGGATCTGATCGATCTGGCCGGCCGATAAGGGACGGACTTTCAGCATGATCGTGATCGAAGTGCGGTTTTTTGGCGGGCAGCATCTTTTCACGCGGCGGCTCAGCCCGGAGATTGCGCGGGCGCTGCCGATGGTGACCTTGCCCGACGGCGCGACGGTGGAGGACTTGCTCAGGCTGCTCAACATCTCGACCGGCGAGGGCCGGCCTTTGGTCAGCGTGAACCGCTTTCTGCAACGCGAAAACGCACCGCTCGCCGACGGAGATCGGGTGCAACTGATGGTGACAGTGGCTGGTGGGGCACATTAAGAGCCTGACGGAGGAGTGAAGAAGATGGCAAGATTCGACTATGCGCGAGCGCACTCGATCACGGAGGCGCTCCAGCTTCTCAGCCAGCCAGGGCTGGTGAGCCGTCCTTTGGCAGGGGGCACCGACGTGGTGGTGTACCTGCGCCACGAAGCGCCGGCGTTTAACCGGCTGGTAGACATCAGTCGGGTGCCGGAGATGAAGGTCATCGAGCGGCGGGGGGACGAAGTGGTGATCGGCGCTGGCGTCACCTTCAGCGAGGCGGCCGAGAGCGCGCTGCTCCAGGAGGCCGCGACCTGTCTGGTGGAGGCCTGTCTCTCGGTCGGCGGCCCGGCGATCCGTAACGCGGGCACGTTGGGCGGCAACGTGATCAACGCCGCGGCGTGCGCCGATTCGCTGCCGCCGTTGGTCTGCCTGGACGCGATGGCCCATCTGCGTAGCCTGGCGGGCGAGCGGCAGATGCCGGTGAGCGAGCTGGTGCTGGGACCGAACCGCACGGCGCTCCGGCCGGGCGAGCTGCTGACCCATCTCGCCTTCCCGTCGCTGCCGGCCGGCGCGGCCTCGGCGTTCGCCAAATTGGGCCGCCGCAACGCGCAAGCGATCTCCCGGCTGAGCATGGCTGCCGCGGGCCGCCTGGACGCGCAGGGGCGGGTGGATTTCGTGCGCCTGGCGCCGGGCGCGGCCACGCCGCAGACCCGTCGGTTTGTCGAGGTGGAGGCGCTGTTACTGGGTCAGGCGCCGACCGATGCGCTGCTGGCCGCGGCCGGTCAGCAGACCGCGGACGTGATGGTCGGCGTGACCGGCCGGCGCTGGTCCACCGAGTACAAAGAAGTCGCCATTCAGGCGCTCGCCGAGCGGACGTTGCGGCGGGCGCTGCATGTCTGGATTCCCGCTTTCGCGGGAATGACGGATGGCCGGGCACGCCTCGGCACACCCGCGCAAGCGGGTGTCTAGCTCGACAATGTTAGATTACCATGTTAGCCGTTTCGTCATGCCGACCCGCCAGG
>MNXL01000115.1 GCA_001871755.1 Anaerolineae bacterium CG2_30_64_16 | reverse complement strand
AGCGATTCCCCGAAGAATTGAGAAGATACTATCTTCTCAACTCTCAAGATCCCCCGGAGTATCGGAAAGAACACGACTGATGTAACAATAGTACCACACGCAATCCGCAATCCCCAATCCGCAATCCCCAATCCGCAATCCCCAATCCTCAAGTCACTGCGCCGGCATGATCTCCGCAATCCTTTGGCGCAGTTCGCTTTCTGTCAACGGTCCAATCTTGCGGCAGCCGACGATTTCACCCTGGGGGTTGATAAAAAAGGTCTCGGGCACCCCGCGAATCGTGTACCGTTTGGAGATCTTGCTGGCCAGATCGGGACCGTTGGCGAAGGTGATGTCGAATTTCTCCAGGTAACGCTTGGCGGCCGGGTCCTGGTCCAGGTAATCGACGCCGACGAAGACAATCCCTTGATCGCGATACGTGCGCCAGGCCGCTTCCAGCGCGGCGGCTTCTTCTTCGCACGGTTTGCACCAACTGGCCCAGAAATTGAGCACCACGCCCTTGCCGCGCAGGTCCGCCAGGCTGACGCTGTCGGTCTGGAGATCGCCGCGGTATTCGTCGAACAGCGTTAGTGTCCAATCGGGGGCCGGTTCATCGCAAAGGCTTTTCTGGGGTGGTTTGATCAGCAGCAACGCCATGAGCGCGGCCACGAACAGAACGCCGATGCCCAGCAAGATGACCCAGGCGGGGAGACGATTTCGGATTTCGGATTTCGGATTTCGGATAGATTCTGTGTCAGTCATCGGCGCTCACTTTGCGTTTTGCGATGTGCTACTTCTACTCATCCCGCCCCATCTCCTCGTCCACGCGTTTGAGGTAATCGTCTTGGGCTTTGGCGGTCGGCCTGGAAGTCATGGAGGCCGCTTTGGCGGCCGCGGGGCGCCGTCGCAGCCCGGCGCGGACGAAGAACACCAGCCAACCCAGCCCAACAACGCCGGCCAGGATCGGTAGCAGCCAGACCAGGCGGTTGAACCCTTCGGCGGCGGGCGCGCCCAGCACGACATCGCCGTACTGTTCCACAAAATAAGCCTTGATCTGTTCCTTGCTCTCACCGGCGACCAGCTTTTGGGCGATGACTTCGCGCATTTGGATGCACGCTTGAAGCTCGCAATTGTCCAGCCGGACGCCGTTGCACAGCGGGCACCACAGTTCTTTGGCGATGGCATTGATCTCATTGGGCGTGGGGGTTTGGGCCAGCGCGGGCAACCCGCTGACGCCGACCAGCGCGGCCACGGCCAGGGCAAACCAGAGAAGTTTCCTCATCGATATCTTCCTTATTGACCTTACGATCTGCGGGGCGCGCCACAGTGGGCGCAGAATCGGTCATCGGGGCGGAACTGGCGGCCACATTGGGTGCAGAAGGCCGGGTTCGCACCCTGCATGGCGCGCGCCACGGGCCCGGCCGGCCTGACCCGGCCGCTTTTGGCGTCGCGCACGGGCTCAACCGATCGTCGCTGGCTGAGGTACCAGTACGTGCCCAGCCCTGCCAGGGTGACCAACCCGAATCCGATCAGCAGCCAGGGCAGCCATCTGTTGGGGGCCGCGGACTGCGCCGATGCCGCCGCGCCGGGTTGCGCTGCCGGCTGGCTGCTCTCTGTGCTGACAGGGGCGATCGAGAAGCCCTGGTCGGTCTTCGTGTAACGAATGGTCAGGGGAATGGAGTCGCCCGGGGTCAGGTTCGCCCGGCTGATGCGAAAATAGGTCAGCCCGTCGCCCCCGACAGACGAACCTTCCGGCTGTGGGGTGACGGAAAAGCCGGTGGCGCGGGCCGGTTGCTGGATCGAGATCTCGACGCCAGCGACGGCGTAATTCGTCTGGAAAGTGTAGCTGAGCTCGCGCTGATCACCTGACGGTGGGCGGTCCAGGTAGTACTCGATGTGGAAGCTGGCCTGGGTGAGGGTGTAGGTCAACGTGCCATCCACAATCTCCCAGGGCTGGTTCAGCAGGCTGCCCGACGAGTCCTGGACCGTGGCCTGGATCCCGCGCGCGCCGTCCGGCAAGGGGAAAGCGACCTGTGTGGGCAGTGCGACTGTGTCGGCAAGGGCGCCGACGTAGATCACGAGCAGGCCAGGGTCATCATACTCCGGCCAAAGACGCAAAGAAGCCGATTGGACTGTGATGGCTGGGCCTTGCGCGTCCGCTGGCAGCCACGGCCGCAGGGCCGCCAACAGGACCAGTAAGCCAAGCCCAAGGATGCCGATGCGTGTCAGTCTGCGGACGTCTGTGACTGCGAACCGCTGGGTCCGCACAGTAGCTCGGCCGGGTGACATGACAGCGACGTTGGCTGTCTGAGCACCGGCTCTGCGCTGAGGAAAGAACATAAAACCATTCGCTCCAAAGAATACTATATGTACTTGACGCATGACTTAAGTACGATTGCCAGGGTTGTGGCATCGTGGTATACTATCGCCTGGTCGAGGCTTGCCAACGACTGAGAATTCGATAACTTGGGCGGATGCTCCGTCTTTTATTGCTCCTCCAAATAGGAGGTTAATCGGTTCCTGGCCTTAACTATCCGAATCGCTCTCGGGCCGAATTCCCAGCACGCGGTACGAAGTGATCGGCTCGCTGCGACCACGAATCTGACACGGCCCGAGCGACTCAACGTCGGCCGCGTCCCGGATCAACTCACAGGTATAGGGGCCGATCAAGATCTCGTTGGGTCCGGCGGCCTCTTCCAGGCGTTGGGCCAGATTCATGGCATCCCCGATGGCCGTGTAGTTCATCAGTTGGGGTGTGCCGATGTTGCCGACCACGACGTCACCGGTGTTGATGCCGATGCCCACCGAAAGCTTGGGGTCTGATCCAGCGGCCGCCTGGAACGCGGCGACGATAGCCAGGCCAGCTTTGACAGCCTGTAAAGCGTGATCGACCTGCAGGGTGGGAGCATTAAAAAGGCCGATGATGCCATCACCCATGAACTTGTCCAGGGTACCGCCTTGGGCCTGGATCGCTGTAGCCGCCAATCCCAAGTAGCGATTCAGGATTTCTATCAGTTGATCCGATGGGATCGATGCGGCCAATGGCGTGAAGCCCTGGATGTCGGCGTAGAGGATGGTTGTCTCCTGCCGTTTGCCGCCCAAAGCTGGCGGTTCTGTGCTGTGCATGAACTCAGCCATCACGGGAGCCGGCATGTAACGTTCGAGCAGTTCGCGGATGCGCGCGTTGGCCTGCTCGAGTTGCGATTGCAGACGGGCATTCTCCCGGCGCAGGGCGGTTTTGTCCAAGACCTGCCGGATGCGCACCCGCATCTCACGCAATTGGAACGGTTTGCTGATGTAGTCGTCCGCGCCGGAAAGCATGGAATCGATGGTAATCCGCTCCGACGTCAGCGCGCTGACCATGATGATGCCGGTGTTGAGGTCCGTTTGTCGGATCTCCCGCAGGATGTCGAGGCCATCGCGGTGCGGCAGGATGATGTCCAACAGGATCAGATCGGGCGTGATCTCGCGATACGCGGTCAACGCCTCGTCACCGTCGATGGCCTCGACGACTTCGCAGCCATCCGCCTGCAGGATCTTGCGCATCAGGCGGACGGTGTCCGGCTCATCATCCACCAGCAGCACTATGGGATTTGCGGTCATGCTCTTTCCTCAGGCTAAATAGGGACGGTGTCAGTGTACGGCCGGGGCTTTCTTCCCTGCACTCGAATCCACGTCGCGGCGTCGGGCCAAAGCCCCATCTTCATCGTCAAGTAGAAGATTATACCACAGAGCGGCGCGTTGGCAAAGCATTTATGGCGGTGATTACCGGCGCCTTCATGGGCGTCATTGCGAGCGTCTTTTGCGAAGCGCAGTCTGCGCCGCAATCGAGATTGCCGCAATCGAGATTGCCGCAATCGAGATTGCCGCAATCTCTATCTCGGAAGAGACTGCTTCGTTGCACATTTCGCTCCTGGCAGTGACTCGCCCGACGTGTCTGAGGCTTCTGGATGACAGCTTCAACGAGTGAGACGGTCGCGACATACCTGACGAATGGGCGGCGGTTGCAGAGTCGCGCCACAGTTTGGTTCCGTGCGTCCGTGCGCCGCTGGTTTATCTTCCCCCTCGTGGCGCTGATCACACTGTTGGCTCTTTCCAGCACCCTGTTAGGATTCACAGTGATCCGCGCGCTGCTGCAAGAGGCGCAAGACCAGATGTTGCTTACATCCAGCGAGATCATCACCGCCGGGTTCACGGCGCGGATTCAAGAGACCAGCCGCTTGCTGCTTCAGTCCGCGCAATTCGATGCGCTTATCCGAGGGCTGGACGATAACGATGCGGCACGGGTTGCCAGGGCGACCTCCGATCTGATACGCCTCTATGGGGTGACGGCGGTCATCCTCACGGACGCCTCGGGCTTCCCGCCATCCCCCACGGATGATTCGCTCGACCGTCCGACCGTGCCTTTGCCCGGGGATGGATCGGCCTCTCTCAGCGCGCCGGCCCGGCGCGCACTAGCGCAGATGCTGGCATCTGCGCGGTCCGATGCCCTGATCGGTTTTGGCTCGGACGGATCCGCGGACGAACCGGTGTTCTGCGTGGCCAAGGCCGTGCCCGGCAAATCGTATGGCGCAGTGGTGGTCGGTGTGACCACGCGTGAACTGCTGAAGGGCGCCGCAGCGGCGACCTTGAAGGACTATCTGGTCATCTATGACGCGGACGGCTCCCCGCTTTTCGCAACACTTGCTCGCTCCGCCAGTGGTCTGGCCGAACTGCCCGCACCGCCGGCCGTGGATGCCGCATCTGCGGGCGCAGATGCGGCCGCCGCGCCGCCGGTTGCGACCGCGCGGGTGGCTGGCGCATCGTACCGCTACGTGGTCCGGCCTCTCAGTGTGGACGGCACGCTCCTGGGGTATGTGGGGGTGTGGCAGCCGTCCAAGCTGATCTTCCAGGCCGCGGGTTGGGCAAGGTGGTTTCTGCTGGGGACCATCGGGCTGTGCAGTGCGCTGGTTATCCTCCTTGGGTGGCAGTTGGCCGGCCGCGTGACCCGACCGGTTACGGACATGGCGCGTGCAGCCTGGGCGTTTGCGGAGGGCGATTTCACGGCGAACGTTTCGGAGACTGCGATCGGCGAACTGGCTCTGCTGGGCAAAGCTTTCAATCGCATGGCGGACCAGGTCCACGCGCATACGAATGTTCTGCAGGAGCAGGCCAGCCACTCCAACTACCTGTTTCAGGCCAGCGCGGAGTTGGGCCGCACACTGGACCTGGATGAGTCGTTGCAGACCGCGGCCGAGGCGATCTACGGGTTGGGCGGGCTGGCATACGTGGTGATTCTGGTAGGCCGCGGTGAATTGGGCCCCTACACTTGTCGGGCGGTCCGGGGTCTGCCGCCTGAGGTGGGGGCACGCATCTACGGTAAGGAGTATGCGGTACCGCTCTGGGGGGTGATGGCGCGGGCGTTGGTATCTCGACAGCCGCTGACGATTGACGATGTCGTCGCCCAGAACAGGCCGCAACCGGGCGAGTTCGATTGGGATATTGGGGGCAGCGTGTTGCTCTTCCCGGTGACGAGCGCCAACGAGCCATCGGCCCTGATCATCGCCGGAACGCAGGCGCCGCGGCAGTTCGGCGAAGGCAGTCTGGGCGATATGGTTTTCGCACTGGCTCGGATCGCCGGCCACAGTATCTTGAATGCCCGATTGTATCAGGAGGCCACGCGTTCTCAGGAGCAGTTGGTGACTCTGCAAATGATCAGCCGGGTGATGGCTTCGACCCCTGACATCCAGGCTGTGTTGAACGTCGTCGTCAGGGAGGCATCGGAGATCATGGGGGGCAGTCCTGCCTGGCTCTACATTCGGGAACCGGAGAGCGGGGTGGACCAACTGCACGGCCGTGCCGGGATGACCAGTCCCGAGTTGTGGACGGGCGTGAATCAGGATGCGGTGGCCTGGGTGTTGCGCGCTGGGCAGCCGATCTTTTATGACCCCCAACAGCCCCTGGCCCCATCTCCGATCCTGGTTGACAGCGGCATGGCCATGTGCGTGCCCCTGGAGGCAGGCGAAGACACCATCGGGGCGTTGATCGTGCTCAGTCGCGATCGCCGCCGCGTTTTCATCGAGAATGACATGATCGTGTTGCGGACACTCGCCAACAGCGCGGCCGCCGTGTTGCAGACCGCACATCTGGCCCGCCGCTTATAGCCAGCAACATCCATCAACGTGCCAGGCACTTCGCAAGTGCCTGGCACGTGACGGCGGCCTCCTCCAATTATTGAGAAGATACCGTTCACCAAGGAGCGAATCATGTCTCATCATCGTCATCGCGTGCTGCCAAAATCTCCGGAAGTCACCTCACAGCGGCCAGCCAGCGCCGACGGTGCAGCCGGGCCACGGCGTTCTTGCCGCCGCACGGTCACGATGCTGCTCTTGTTGGGTTTGCTGGCTGTGCCTTTATCGGCGGTGCTGCCCGCGGGGGCGGGAGCAGCCGCGGCTCCTGATTTTCAGACAGGGGTCTATGTGGTGCAGCGCGGCGACACGCTGAGCAATATCGCAGTTCGCCTGGGGGTCTCCCAGACCGCACTGGCCCAGGCCAACGGCATCGGCAACCCGAACTTCATCTACGTGGGACAACGCTTGATCGTGCCAGGTGGGTCAGCGCCGGCGCCGGCCCCAGGACCCGCCCCGGCCTCCGGCACGCACGTAGTGGCCCGCGGTGAGACCCTGGCCAGCATCGCAGCCCGCTACGGGGTGAGCCTCACCGCGCTGGCGCAGGCAAACGGTCTGCGCAACATCAACTTCATCTGGGTGGGGCAGGTCCTGACGATCCCGGGTGGCAGCGCGCCCGCGCCGCAGCCGCAGCCCACCGTCGCACCCCAACCGACCCCGGTCCCGGCCCCGGCCCCGGCGCCGTTCGGCGATACTTACATCGTCCGACCAGGTGACACGCTGGCAGCGATCGCTCAGCGGTACGGGACGACGCTGGCAGCCCTGGCAGCGGTCAACGGACTGCCAAACCCGAATTTTATCTGGGTGGGCCAGGTGTTGAAGATGAGCGGGTCCGGCGCACCCGCGCCTGCGCCCGCGCCCCAGCCCGCGCCCGTCGGTGGCCGGTGGATCGATGTGAACCTGAGTCAGCAGCGCTTGACCGCCTACGAAGGCCAGGCGCCGGTGTTCACGACGTTGATCAGCGGGGGCTTGCCCGGCACGCCGACCGTGGTGGGGCGATTCGCCATTCAGACGAAGCTGGCTGCTCAGACCATGTCGGGTCCGGGGTATTGGCTGCCCAACGTGCCCTACGTGATGTACTTCTATGCCGGCTATGCCATTCACGGGACCTATTGGCACAACAACTTCGGCCACCCCATGAGCCATGGCTGTGTCAACGTGACCACGCCGGACGCGGCCTGGCTGTACGGCTGGGCCAGTATCGGCACGCCGGTGGTGACGCATTGGTGAGAGGGAGGGGGTACTGCGTGGTGCGTACAGTTTCCTGATCATACTCGATACGGCTGTAGAGTGAGGTTATCCGACGCGGGCATCGTCTCGATGCACAGCATCGGTGTCACCGCGTCACCGTGTCACCTTGTCACATAGGTCTCTACCAGGCGTGGTTGAGCCGGCGACTGCCTTGGCTGCGGGGAGCGACGGCGGGGCGGTTGAAGCGAGGATCTTCTGCCAGTAGCCGTTCGAGTCCGGCGCGTAGCGTCACCTGTGGCCGGTACCCCAACAATCTGCGCGCCTGGTCCAGGTCGGCGACGAGGCGGTCGATGCCCCCGTTCTGCTGGCGGTTATAGATCACGTCCGGTCGCCGGCCGGTGACCTGCTCCAGGCTCGCGACCAGGGCGCTGATGCTGGTCTCCTCGCCCGAGCCGATGTTGATCACCTGCTGATCGACGGCGGGCGCGGTGGCCGCGGCGATCAGCGCGTCGACTACGTCGTCGATGTGCACGAAGTCGCGCGTCTGGCGGCCGTCGCCGTGGATGACGATCGACGCGCCGCTCAGCAGGTTTTTGGCAAACAGCGGCACCACAGGCGCATGGGCCGGCGGGATCCGTTGGCCGGGTCCATAAGCATTGAAGATGCGCAGGGCGACCGTCTCGATGCCGTTGAGTTGGCCCAAGGCAAAGGTGTAGTATTCGGCGGCCAGCTTGCTCACAGCATACGGGACCTGGGGATGGGGCCAACTGGTCTCCTTGACGGGCTGGTCAGCCTGGGGGCCGTAAACGGTGGCCGATGACGCCAGCACCACGCGCGCAACCCCGGCATCTCGGATCGCCTCGGCCAGGCTGACTGTCCCCCCGACGTTGACGTCGTTGTATTCCCGCGGGTAGAGGACCGATTCCTGCACGGAGACCCGGGCGGCCAAATGAAAGACGCAGTCCACCTGTTGCAGCAGGGTCCACAGCTTGGGCCTGTCGCGCACATCCCCCCGATCGAAAAGCACTTCCGGATTGAGCCTTGAGGTATCCCCTGCGCTCAAATCGTCCAGAACGCGCACCTGGTGGCCAGTCGCGGCCAACCGATTGGTCAAGGCTGTGCCGATGAAACCGGCTCCACCGGTTATCAGACAACGCATGAGCTAGTCTCCCTGATGATGAGGCGCCGCGCGAGGGACACGGCGACGATATTATAGCACCGCTGGATCCCTTTGCCCACTTTTCCGGGCGGCCGGAGGAGTCGGACTGCTTTCGGAATTGTGCGGTTTAGAAAGTGAGGGCCTCGCACCTCCCCATTCTTACAGTTCGGCCACGTTGGTTGTCGCTCCCGCACGCCCGTGGGACTTGGGCCGCGCTGTCACCGATTCCCCCAGGCCTTGGTGTTTGTCGAAACCGGCTGTATAATAACGACCGGTGTATCCTCTCCATAATCTGGGGCTGTGGCCGCCGTCACGTGCCAGGCACTTGCGAAGTG
>MNXL01000057.1 GCA_001871755.1 Anaerolineae bacterium CG2_30_64_16 | reverse complement strand
GAGGCTTTAGCCGGTTGCTCTCTTGACCCACCCAACCGGCTAAAGCCTCGAGTCCAGGTTATACAGCTCAAATCTTTATCTGACTCACTATAGCGGCATTTCCTCGTCCGTCACGCGCGTAGCGATCTCAGAAAGCCTCGGTGGTTGCATTATAGCGGCATTTCCTCGTCCGTCACGCGCGTAGCGATCTCAGAAAGCCTCGGTGGTTGCATTTTCTTCAAGATCAGGGCGTCACCTTCGAGAAACAAACCAAGCTCACGCGCGTTGCCGATCCAGTTGATGGCAACACGCGGCAGGCTGATCTTGCCGTCCATCACGCGCACAGTGGCTTGCATAGCCTCACCTCCCAGCCTCTCGTTAAGTTTACGGCTGCAAGCATAACACGCCAGGGTCAAAAAGGCAAGCAACCACTTCCCAACAGGTGGTCGTCAAAGGTTTGCAGGGAGGCTGGTGCTTCTCACACCACCTCGGCCGTCACCTCTTTGGCAAACCCGATCCGCCCATCTTGTACGTTTGCCACAATGGTTTCCCCACGCCGGAACTTGCCCTCCAGCAGCGCCAGCGCCAGCGGATCCTGCACGTGCTGCTGGATGGCCCGCTTGAGCGGCCGCGCGCCGTAGACCGGGTCGTAACCGGTCTCGGCCAGGAAGTCGCGCGCGCGGTCGGTCAGGCGCAGGGTCAATCCGCGCTCGGCCAGCATCTTGTCCAGCCGCCGCAACTGGATCTCCACGATCTGGCCCAGGTGGGCGCGCGTCAGCGAGTGGAAGGTCACGATCTCGTCCTGCGGTATCTCCCGCTCTACTCGCGCAGCGATTTCGGACAGTTGGGACGGCTGCGGCTTACGACCAGAAGAACTTGCTGGGCGTTGACTTTTGGCCGGGGTGGTTGTATGATGTTGCGTAGAAGCGAGGTGTGAAATGGCGGGAGAAAAGATCACCGCGGAAAACCTGCTGCGAGATATTTACGAGGCGGAGGCGGCTCAACGCTGGTTCGAGCAGAAGTATGGGCTGCTCTCAGAGACTTTCTATCAGCTTTACCGGCAAGGGGCGCTGCGCGACGAAGACCCAAACGAAATCCGAGAGTACATGGAGTGGGCCGGCTGGTATGAAATTCATCAGGATCGGCGCCAACGTTACGATCAGCTTATGTGAGGTAATCTATGACCTTCCTGAATACTGTATTACGGGATATGGGCCAGTTGGAGAGAGAGTTGAGCCGGTTTGAAACCAGATTCGGCGTGAGATCACAGGACTTCTACGCCGCGATGGTGCGCGGCGATCTGGAGGAGTTCGACGCGCTGGACGAATATCGGATGGAATTCATCGAATGGTCGGCGCTCTACAAGACCTGGTTGAGCCTCGACGAACGGTATCGCCAACTGATCGTTCGCCAGCCGGTCAGCCTCCAGATCAAGGCCAACGTGGAACTGGCTTATGCCTAACCCTTTCGCGTCTCCCGAGGCGTACCAGGATTTTGTCTACGCCTTGCAGGAACGTTACGCCGGCATCCTGCGTTCAACACTGGTGTACGTTTCTACAGGTGCGCTTTTCGGGCGCGTCGAGGGCATGTTGGTCTTTGCAAGTGATGTCATTCTTTGCGTGCAGGAGTACCTCAACTTCGAGCTCGGCATTATCGAAGGTTACGGCTACGAGGTGTCTCGTAGTCAGTTGGCCTCTGGTTCGTCGGCGCTTCCCACAGCCAGCGAGTACTGCAAGGCATCGTATCCACACAAAGACAAGTTCTACTGGTACGATCCATTTCCGCACCCGAACGACCGAACGCTGGTCAGCACGCACCCGCATCACAAACACATCCCACCAGACATCAAGCATCATCGCATTCCCGCGCCGGAGATGAGTTTCACCCGACCCAATTTGCCGTTCTTGATCGAAGAAGTCGAGCGACCGGTCAAGTGACCGGCACTTCGGAAGTGCCGGTCACTTACCATCGCCTACACCACTTCCGCGACTACCTCTTTCGCAAACACGATCCTTCCGCCCTCCAAGTCCGCCACCACCGCATCCCCACGTTGGAACCTGCCCTTCAGCAACGCCAGCGCCAGCGGATCCTGGACGTGCTGCTGGATGGCCCGCTTGAGCGGCCGCGCGCCGTAGGTTGGGTCGTAGCCGGCCTCGGCCACGAAGTCGCGCGCCCGATCGGTCAGGCGCAGGGTCAGCCCGCGCTCGGCCAGCATCTTGCTCAGCCGCCAAAGTTGGATCTCCACGATCTGGCCCAGATGCGCACGGCTTAAGCTGTGGAAGGCCACGATCTCATCCACCCGGTTCAGGAACTCCGGCGGGAACGCGCCGCGCAGCGCGTTCAGCGCCCGCTCCGACCGCTGGCTGTCGGTCAGCGCCGGGTCGTTGATGAATTGACTGCCGATATTGGAGGTCATGATGACCACAGTGTTCTTGAAGTCCACCGTCCGGCCATGCCCATCGGTCAGCCGGCCGTCGTCCAGCAGTTGGAGCAGCGTGTTGAACACCTCGCGATGCGCCTTTTCGATCTCGTCGAAGAGCACCACGCTGTACGGCTTGCGGCGCACCGCCTCGGTGAGCTGGCCGCCCTCGTCGTAGCCCACATAGCCGGGCGGCGCGCCGATCAGCCGGCTGACGGTGTGGCGCTCCTGGTATTCGCTCATGTCAATGCGGATCATCGCGGCTTCGTCGTCGAACAGGAACTCGGCCAGGGCGCGGGCCAGCTCGGTCTTGCCAACGCCGGTCGGTCCCAGGAAGATGAAGCTGCCGATGGGGCGGTTGGGATCTTGCAGGCCCGCGCGGGCGCGGCGTACCGCGCTCGCCACCGCGCGAATCGCCTCGTCCTGACCGACCACCCGATCGTGCAGGCGATCTTCCATCTTGAGCAGCTTCTCGATCTCCCCCTCCAGCAACCTGCTGACCGGGACATGCGTCCAGCTTGACACGACCTCGGCGACTTCTTCCGCCCCGACTTCTTCCTTCAGGAGCATGCCGCGGGCTTGCATCTGGCCCAGCTCGACTTCGGCTTCGCGCAGACCGCGCTCCAACCCGGCCAGCTTGCCGTATTGCAGCTCGGCGGCCTTGTTGTAGTCGTAACGGCGTTGCGCGGTCTCGATCTCGTGCCGCGTCTCCTCGATCTGCTGTTTGGCGGCCGCCACCCGCTCGATCACCGCGCGCTCGCGGCCCAGGCGAGCATCCAGGCTGCGCTGCTCCTCTTGCAGATCGGCCAGCTCACGTTCGATGGTTGCCAGCCGGGCCTTGCTGGCCTCGTCGCTCTCCCGCTTCAATGCCTCTCGCTCGATTTCCAACTGCATGACCCGCCGCTTGATTTCGTCCAGCTCGGCCGGGTCCGAGGTAATCTCCATGCGCAGCCGGCTGGCGGCCTCGTCAATCAGGTCGATAGCCTTGTCGGGCAGGAAACGGTCGGAGATGTAGCGGTGCGAGAGCGTGGCCGCGGCGATGACGGCCGCGTCGGTGATGCGCACGTTGTGGTGTACCTCATAGCGTTCCTTGAGCCCGCGCAGGATCGAGATGGTGTCCTCCACCGTGGGCTCGTCCACCAGCACTGGTTGGAACCGCCGCTCCAGCGCCGCGTCCTTCTCGATGTGCACCCGGTACTCGTCCAACGTGGTCGCGCCGATCGCGTGCAGTTCGCCGCGAGCCAGCATCGGCTTGAGCATGTTGCTGGCGTCCATGGCGCCCTCGGCCGCGCCCGCGCCGACCACGGTGTGCAGCTCGTCGATGAACAGGATCACCTGGCCGGCCGAGTCGGTGATCTCCTTGAGCACAGCCTTGAGCCGCTCCTCGAACTCGCCCCGGAACTTGGCCCCCGCGACCAGCGCGCCCATGTCCAGCGCGATGACGCGCTTATCCTTCAGCCCCTCGGGCACGTCCCCGCGCACGATGCGCTGGGCCAACCCCTCGACGATCGCGGTCTTACCGACGCCCGGCTCGCCGATCAGCACGGGGTTGTTTTTGGTGCGCCGGCTGAGGATCTGGATCGTCCGGCGGATCTCCTCGTCGCGGCCGATGACCGGGTCGAGCTGGCCCTGACGGGCCATCTGGGTCAGGTCGCGGCCGTACTTTTCCAGCGCCTGGTAGGTGGCCTCCGGGTTTTGGCTGGTGACGCGCTGGCTGCCGCGAATCGCGGTGAGCGCGGCCAGGATGCGGTCGCGGGTGATGCTCATCCGCGCCAGTAGTTTGGCTGCGCCGGCCCCGTTCTTGCCGGCGAGCGCCAGGAGGATATGCTCGGTGCTGATGTAGTCGTCGCGCATGGCCGCGGCCTCGTTCTGTGCGTCCTGGAACAGGCGCGCCGAGTCGCCGCTCAGCCCCAGTTGCGCGTTGCCGCCGTAAACCTTCGGCCGCCGCGCCAACTCGGCTTCGAGCTGGCTCTGGAGCGCCTGGAGATTGGCCCCGACCTGTTCGATGATCTCGGGCACAACCCCCTCGGGCTGTGTCAACAGCGTCAACAGCACGTGCTCCGGCTCGATCTGGCTGTGGTTATAGGTTTGCGCCACTTCCTGGGCGGCCAAAATGGCTTCCTGGGCGCGTTGGGTGTAACGGTCTAGACGCATGATAACGCTCCTGTACACTGATAGATTAGTATTTGGTAGATTGGTAAGTTGGTATTTGATAGATTGGTAAGTTGGTGGATCGGGAGACCACGCAACCAGGTTACCAACTTACCAATGTACCAATCTACCACTCGCGCGTTAGAACAACGTTGGCGGGGTGTTAGCGAAATGTGAGAGAAGACAGCACTACAGGCTCGGCTCATGAGTGGGAGAAAAATAGGGATTGCTGGCGGACATCAGCCGATTGGAGGGCATCTTTGATGCGCTGATTGCGGGCAGAATTGGATTTGACAAATGTGCGCTAACGTGATAGAGTGTTTGCTGCAAGGATAAAGATAGTGTCTGACCGGTATTGAAGTGACCGCCAGAACGCCTGGCGGTTTTTTTTCCGACACTGAACCTCTTTGACCTATCGCCAAATATCAACAGAAGTTTGCTGGAAGGAGCAACACAATCATGTCCGAACGAGTTCAGGGTACCGTCAAGTGGTTCAATGCAGGAAAAGGCTACGGCTTCATTGCGCGCGAGAGCGGCGAAGATGTCTTCGTCCACTACTCGGCGCTTCAGTCTGAAGGCTATCGCTCGCTGAATGAAGGCCAGCGTGTCGAGTTCACCGTCGAGCAAGGCCCCAAAGGGTTGCAGGCCAGTAATGTCGTGGCTCTGCAGGGAGAGAACTATGAATAAGCGTCTCTATGTTGGCAATCTGAGCTATTCCACGACCGAGGATGAGCTGCATAAGCTGTTTTCCGAGGTGGGACCAGTTGCCTCGGTCTCCCTGGTGACCGACCGGGCGACCGGTCAGTCGAAAGGGTTCGCCTTTGTCGAGATGGAAACCGCCGAAGCCGCTGAAACGGCCGTCCAGCGTCTGAACGGCCATGAGGTCGATCAGCGCAATCTCACGGTAAGCGAAGCACGGCCGCGTCGCGAGCGAACCTATGGCGAGGGTGGCGGTCGTCGTCGCTACTAGATCTTTCCCGAAGACATCTGACGGGTCAGTGTAACAGCGCAGAGGATTCTCTGCGCTGTGTTTGTTGTTAATGGCAGTTCACGGCGCGCGTCGGAGCTCACACGACGTGCACTGTCGTCTGTGAGACGGCTGGCACGCCGGCAGGTTTTCTCTTGTCAGCCCCAAACAGGAACCGCAGCGCGGCCAGCCGCCGCTGCGTCCACGCGGACTCGTGGGGGAACTTCATGTTGCTCTGAATCAGCCTGTGCTGCTTGAGGAATTCGACGGTTGCGCGGTCCACGACCTGGACCGGGCCCATCAAGCGGGTGGAGGCAAAAAGCCTTGGCGCCGTCCAGCGTGCGGTGGACTTTGATTGAGTGTGACGGCATGAAGCATGGCGGAAAGGATGTGGGCGGCTTCAGGAGAAAGCTTCATGGCAGCAAGAAGGTGTCTGGACCACGAACACGCGAAGGCCTGGGAAGATCACAAAACTCGAAAGTCACGCAGGTTTTGCAGAGAAGGGCCCTACTCCAGGCGCTTCGCGCCTTCGTGATCCAAGCCTTCGTGATCCAAGGCTCTTACCCCAACTCCCTCACGTACTTCTGCAGCTCGCGCTGGTTGATCTTGATGTAGTCGTCTTGGACGATCTCGGCCATCTCCACATCGCTCAGGCGGATGCGCAGAATGTTCAGCGCGTCATCGGGCGACTCGCCGTAGGCCAGCTTTCGTTTGCCGTTTCTCAGGGCGAACAGGTACATGTGGTGGGGGTTGCTGAAACTGCTCATGGTCAGAACTCGGTAGATTGGTAGGTGGTAGATTGGTGGTTGGTAGATTGGTAGATTGGTAGATCGGTAGATTGGTGGTTGGTAGATTGGGACATGTCACCAATTTACCCGTCCAAATTTACCAATCTACTTCTATGCTTTAACTAACGCCTCCGCGTACAGCCCCGCGTAGCCCCGTCGCTGCTCCTCGGCGCTGAGGCCCCGGTTCACCTCGGCATCGAACTTGCCAGCCAGCAGCTCGCGGTAGAACGCATAGTCCACGCCCTTGACCTTCTCGTCGTCGGGGAAGCGGTGGTAGTTGTCTTTCGACATCAGGCTCTTGCCCTCGGCGATGAGCTGAAAGCCCAGGGCCGAGCCGGGGTAGGGCGCGTAGTACGAGATGGACGGGAAGACCCGCTTCATGCGCTTGAGCATCCGCATCGTCTTGAACGCGTCCTCAGGCGCCTCGCCCGGGATACCCAGCATGATGTTCGACCAGAACTTGGGCGGCTCTTTCCCCTCGCGGATCATCTCGTCGCCGATCCGGTTGAGCAGGTCGATGGTGAAATAGTTGTCCGCCTCGGTGCACTCCTTGTTGAGCAGCTTGAGGATGCGGTCACTGCCCGACTCGAAGCCGATGGAGATCAGGTTCCAGTTAGTCTCCCGGATCAACGCCTCGAACAGGTCGGGCCACTGCCGCACAGTATCCGCGCGGCCCGCGGCCCAATACGGCCAGACCTTATGCGCCCGTTTCGGGTATTTGTCGATCCATTCCCGCAGCCAGCTCGGGTTCTGGAAGAACATCGAGTCGTGGATCACCACCGAGCCAACGCCGTACCGGTCGTTCAGATCGTTCAGCTCGTCGATCACCATCTCCACGGGCCGCCGGCCCATGTTGGGGATGTAGGAATTCTCGTTGCAGAACACGCACTGCCACGGGCACACCCGGCTGGTCAGGATGGTCGCCACCGGCCCCGGCCCCCAGCCGCACTCCGGCTCCATGGGCCAGTGCCACTTGAACCGCCGGCGGATCTTCCGGCCGACCGGCCGCGGCCACAGCAGGCGGTCGATCATCGGCCACTCGGCCATCGACCTGGCGCCCACGCCCTGAAACAGCCGCGGGAACGCGGCGGGATCGCGCACCAGGTCTACGATGACCCCCTCGCCCGGCCCCTGGCAAACCCGGTCGAACTCGGGCACGGCCAGCATCTCGTCCGCCGCGACCGTGGCATGCATGCCGCCGGTCAGCACCAGGCCGTGCGGGTTGACCTCCTTGAAGAGCTGCGCGGCCTTGCGCGCCGGCGGGAAGGTGTAGCTGCGCACGTTCATGATCAGCGTGTCGTAGCCGGCCAGTTGCTTGCGCAGTTGATCCCAGGAGGTCACCGCGCGGGTCGAGAGCAGGTCGGTCTGGATGCCGTTTTGGTGCAAGATGGTGCGCAACAGGCCCAGCCCGTGATCCTGCCACTGCTCGTGCGGCCCGTCAGGGTCCACCAGATCGCCCAGATCGCCCAGGTCAAGCCAGACGATCGGCGCTTTCTGCTTCTTGGCCCACGGCCAGGAAAAGCTCATAGTTGTATCTGCCTCATACGAGATGGTTTGGTTTCGGGCTTTATTCTAAACTATGTTAGCGAAATCGGTCAATCTCGGCCCCCTGCCACGTTCTCGTCGAGCCAGGCCAGGTAGGCGGGGAACCCATCAGCGACCGGCAACGCCAGAATTTCCGGCGTCTCGTCGCTGTGCAGTTCCAGGATGCGCGCGTGCAGGTTGGGCCAGGCCGCCCGCCGCGTCTTGATGATCAGTTGGGCCTGCGGCTCGGTGTACAGCTCCCCCTGCCAGCGGTAGATCGCCGTGCCGCCGGGGATCACCTGCACGCAGGCGGCCAGCCGTTCCTCGACCAACGTCCGGCCCAGAGCCACGCCGGCTTCGGCGCTGGCCACCGTGACCAAAACCACCAAATAGCCCGCTTCCATCATTGCCTCCCATGTGTGGGTCAGGTGGCTGGATTGTAACACGGCGTCGGCTCAAGGCCCAAAGGCCGCTGGTCCAGTGCCTACCGGTCGGTCAACCAGGGCAGCGCGGTGCCCGCCGGCTTCCACGGCTCGACTCGCATCGTCGCCGACCGGCCGGTGGCGGTCTCGGCCATCCTGACCTTGAACAACAGCCCCGAGCAGACCATGATGTACAACGGCGGCAACCGCTAGACCGCAGCCCGCAATTGGATGATCGGATGATCGCGGGGGCTTGACAGCCCCCCCCCATTCTGTGGTAAACTGGTCGAAAACCGACGGCGCGACCATCGCACATAGCCAGGTTCCTGCAAGTTCCATCCGCAGGAGCCAGCGCACGTAGATATCCGGCCGACATTGTTTCCCGGCGCCAGGGTTCGGGGTCTGTGGACCTCGAGCGTGGCGCTTTCTATTTGCTGTGCGGGGAGAACCCGCAAGGAGATGACGCCATGAAAAGGACATGGAACCTGCTGGCCGGCCTGCTGAGCCTGGTGGCGCTGGTCGTCCTGGCCTTGGGCCTGGTGTGGCTGTTCGGGACGGTCAAAGAGGGGACACCGGTGGGGCAGCAGGTATCGCCGATTGAGACGCCGACTCAACCAAGACCCACGCCGATGCCAGGGCCGACTGCGCGGCTTACACCCACAATCCCGCCTGTGCCCACTTCGCTCCCTACCCCTGTGGTCACCCCTATCCCTGTGGCAGCGCCCCCCTTCATACCGGGGATAGAAGATAAGCCAACACAACCCTACAAAATCGTTATCAGGAGGGAGAACACACTCTGGGTGGTGAACAACGACGGTAGCGACAGGCGGATGCTAATCGACACGGAGAGCCAGGCTGGACTCTATCTGAGAATCATCCCTTGGGAGGATGCCGAGTTTGCTGGCAAGTGGAGCGTGTCTCCCGACAGCGCCCGGCTGGCTTTGACGGTGTTCGCTCGTGAGCGGCTGGAGTACAAGGGGCAACGGAACCCTGCCAGCATCTATATTCTCGACGTCGCGACAGGGGACTTGCGCTTTCTGGTGGAAGGCGAGACGCCCGTATGGTCGCCTGATAGCAGCCGCATTGCCTATATCAGAGAAGGAGGGCTGTGGGTCGCAGATATAGCGACAGGTAAGGAAGGCGCGCTTTTTTCTGCCGAGAAAGGATATACGGTCGAAGACCTGGCCTGGTCATCGGATGGGAAAAGGATAGTCTTCCGCTATAAAGTGGCAAGCTTGGGCAGCGGTTCGGAGATATTGCTGGTTAATGCCGATGATCCTGATAGCATAACTCAGTCAATAGCTTCAGGGGGTTGGCCCATGTGGGGTACAGCGTGGACCTCTGATGGAAAGAAAATACTCTACGTGTTTCCTGAAACGGAGTTGACTGCGCAGCGATTCGACAATCTCTGGGCCTTCGATATTGAGACAAGCATTTCGGCATCGCTGACGACCAGGGCTAATGTTTCATCCTTTGCACCAAGTCCTTCAGATGGAGACTGGATTGCCTTCACCGGCGAGTATACCTACGAAGGGGAAACAAGCCCTTCCAATGACCTGTGGCTGATCAACGTGAAAAGCGGCAAGTTATTGCGTTTAACCAGGAATTCGATAGATGAAGTTGTTTATGATCTCTGGTGGTCTCTGGACGGCACGCAAATTATCTTTCAGAGGGCCGGGCAGGGCATCTGGACGATCAATCTGCGCGATGGCCACCTCAAGCAAGCTTATCCCGGCGAACACGGCGTGTTATACTACGACATGGCGATACTTGGGAGGTCAAAATGAACACAAAAGCGGCCTTCATACGCCGACGCTGGCCCATCGTAGTAACATTATTAACGCTGCTGATTGTGGCATTGCCCATACGCGCTGCGGTGCGAGTACAACGGCCGATTACCTATGACGGTGGGAGGATCAATCAAGAGTATTTATACGGGGAAGAGTTGCAAGCATCCACCCACAAGGGGGTTGACTTCTCCTACGGCCTCGGCACAAGCGTCTATGCTGTGGCCGATGGGACAGTGGTAGACTTGTATGAGACTTCTCAAAACGGACAGGGTACCGGCTTTGGTAACTTTGTTTTGATCCGGCATGATAGGCGACACTGGGACCGTATTACGCAGCAAAACGCCTATGTCTATTCCATCTATGCCCATCTGAGTTATAACAGCGTCGGACCATCAGTTGGCCAATTCGTCAGTGCAGGCACATGGATAGCCGAAGTGGATAATACAGGCTCATCCACCGGCAATCACCTGCATCTACAGATTTGTCTGCATCCTCAGTCCGACCGTACGTTGAGTACATTGGACTCAGAGAACACTTCTCGCAATCCGGAGTTATGGTTGCAACCATTCAACTACGGTAGCGCCAATACAGGCGCCGTCGTCGGCAAGATAACAGATAGCAATGGCAACCCCATTGGCGACAGGTACATCTGGGGGCTGAGCAAACCACCCGGTTCAGGCGGCACCAACTATTCGTTCTCTCGAACCTATGCTTACACATGGACTAACCCGGATGACATTCTCGTGGAAAACTGGGGTACCACAGATGTCTTGGCCGGCACATATCACCTGACGGTCAGGAACGAAAGCGGCTCGTACATCTACGAAGATCTGGGCTGGCGCACTGTCAGGGCTGGTGAGACCACGTATGTGGGGCTTTATCCCGTTTTCTTGCCAGACATCATGGAAAACTACTACGGCTGGAACTCGTCCATCGTAGTTCGCAACAACAGCGACTCCAAAACGGCTCAGGTCAACACCACCTTCTTCTGGGAGAATGGTGAG
>MNXL01000063.1 GCA_001871755.1 Anaerolineae bacterium CG2_30_64_16 | reverse complement strand
GCTGCGCTTCTCCGCGGAGGCGCGCACGGCTCTGGCCTTCGTCTCCCTCCGCGGCGCCGGCGAACGCAGCTTCATGTTCTACCGGCACCCCAGCGCGGACATGCTGTGGCGGCCGGAGGACGTGGACGCGGGCTACGCGGCCAGCACGCGGGTCTTCCACTACGGCTCCATCTCGCTGATCGGCGAGCCCAGCCGGAGCGCCACGCTGGCCGCGCTGGGCCATGCCCGCGCTGGCGGCGCGCTGATCTCCTACGACCCGAACCTGCGGCTGCCCTTGTGGCCCTCGGCCGAGGCCGCGCGGACGGAAATGCTGGCCGGCTGGCAGCACGCGGACCTGGTCAAAGTGAGCGAAGAGGAGTTGGCCTTCCTGAGCGGGGAAGGGCAGGCTGATCTGCGCGACTTCGAGCGCAGGGCGCGCAAGCTGTGGCATGATCGTCTGCGGCTGCTGGTGATCACCCGCGGGGAAGCGGGGTGCGTCTATTTCACGCCGGAAGCGGCTGGCGCGGCGCCGGGGTTCGTCGTCAAACCGATCGACACCACCGGGGCTGGGGATGGCTTCGTGGCCGGGCTGCTGGCCGGGCTACTGGACCACGCTCTGGCCTGGGACAAGGCAACCATCGAAGGCGCCTTACGCCTGGGCAACGCGGTCGGCGCGCTGACCACCACGCAACGCGGCGCCATCCCCTCGCTGCCCACGCGCGCAGCGGTGGAGAGGTTTATGGCAGGGTGAGGCGCCAAATTAGCGAAGGTAGCGCGCATCGCGCGGGGCAGCGATCTCACCCAGCCCCATGCTTTGCGACACGCCGGGCTGACAGGGATTGCAGCACTTGGGGGATGGGGCGTCAAATGGGCGGAGGGGGGTTGGATCACGGAGGCACGAAGTGGCGCGAAGGTCACAAAGCGCGAAAAACACGAAGACCCGCGCCGCGGCGAACGCCCTTCGTGCCCTTCGCGCTTCGCGTCTTCGCCGGTCTTCGGGGCTTCGTGTTCCAACCACCACCGCGATAGCTTCAGGTTGCCAGCATCGCGCTGGCAAGCGGCTCGCGCGGCGCCACGCTCACCCGCAACTCGCCGCCCAGAACCTCTGCATAGCGTTTAAGAGCGGTAAGAGTCTGCTCATAACTGGCGGGATTCTCCAATCGGGAGATGGTCTGTCGCCTGGCGCCCATCATGGCGGCAACTTGCGCCTGGGTCAGCCCGCGTTTATAGTAGCTCGACAATGTTAGATTACCATGTTGGTGGTCTCGTCATGCCAACCCGCCAGGAGCTGAAGCACGCTGGCTACAAAGTGCAAGCCCTCTCAAGGGGGCTCATGTGCCGACGACAGCCCACAGGGGGCTTCCACATCGTAGCCGGATGGCTTTCCAGCCTCCGGCGGACCTGGTTAGCCGCTAATCTAGCATTGTCAAGGTAGTCGCTCACAGCGCCGGCCCCCGCCGCTCCGAGACGATCTCGCTTAGAGAGGGCCCCGCGGCTTGAGCCAGGGCGGCGCGGACCTCGTCGAGCGTAACGCCCGGGATGATCTTGTCACGGAGCGACTCGCTCAACGCCCGGACTCGGCCGGCGGCCTGCAAAATCTCAGCCGTGGTTCGAGGATGAACTTGCTCATGGGTCAACAACGCCGTCTCGATCAATTCGCGCGCCCACTCGTCAGGCGCTTTGCCCACCTGGTGAGCTAGTCGGACTACTCGCTGGTAGGTTTCCAGTGGAATGTCAACAGTCATCGTATTCAGACCCATGTTGAGTACCTCATCTGCGTTCGAGCTACGATTGGCCTCAAGTCCTGGCACGGATTGTAGCACCTGGGGGACAAGGACGTCAATCTGGCAAAGACGGCGCGCGGGCAGCGGTCTCACACGGCCCCAATGCTTTGTGGCGTGGTGTCACCGGTCTGGTAGGGAGGGTAGCACGGCGGAGCGGGGGCGTCAATGTTGGCGGAGGGCGCGCGAGGAGGATCAGTATGGACGTACAACCTGCAAGCCAGACAAAGGCGAGAAGTGCTTGTCGTTCAGGGCATACAAAAGAAGCCCGTGCTGGTGCGCCGCTGCGCCGATAAGGCAATCCAGGAAGCCCATGCCGTGGCTGAGATGGAATTGCCGATACCAGTCCCAGGCAAGATGTGAGGCGGCCTCTGAATCCCAAAGGATGGTGTACGCAGCCAGTTCTTTTTCTACCACCTGCTGCTCGCGCCGGTCACGACAACCCACCAGCAATTCGGCCGCGGTGACGAACGAAACGGCCGGCCGCCCTGGCGACAAACTGTCTATCCAGGTCTTCGCCGGCGGGTATCCCCTCAGCATGTCCACCAAAATGGACGTCTCAATCAGATGCGTCGGCTCAGCCATCTCGACGCCCCTCTATCATGCGACGCAACTGTTGAGCAAACGCTGCTGAATCTTGGATATCCGTCCGATCGGCCCAGATGCCAAAGGCAGGATGCTCACCGGCGCGTAGCGTCTGTACGCTGGCTGGCGGCCAGACTTTCAGTTCCCAGGACTCAATAAAACGCATCACTGCTATCAGGCCATCGGGAGGTAGCCCTGCCACTTTTTGCATGATCGTTTCTCTCGTGATGGGCTGTTCTATCACGGTAACACCTCTCAGAATACGCTGATCTGGCACGGATTGTAGCACTTGGGGGATGGGGCGTCAATTCGATGGCGGCGTGGATCGCGAAGTCGCGAAGCGACGCGAAGATGCAAAGCACGAAGCCCACGAAGGTTCGCGCCGCGACGGGTACCCTTCGCGTCTTCGATGGGCTTCGTGGCTTCGCGATCCGACTATTCCCCCACCTCCGCTCAGTCAGGTTGCCAGCGACCCGCTGGCAAGCGATGCACGTGGCGCCACGGTCACCCGCAACTCGCCGCCCAGAACTCCTCCATCAGGGGATCGTTCCTCGGCTGTATGGCTCCTGAGCCTGCAGAGCGGTGAAGGAACGATAGTGCCTGACATTGAACGTGTAGAACGGCTGGCCGATCCGCAACGCCGAAGCTGCAATCAGGCAGTCCATGATGCCTACACCATAGCTTAAATGGTAGGTCTCGAACCACCTGAGCGCCTGGATCGCATCACCGGCATCGAGAAGCACCAGTTCGTAGTGGTTGAGTTGGGCAATCAAAGTCGTCTGTTCTTGCCGGTTGCGCGCGCCCTGGAGGATTTCCATTCGTGTCAGCACCGAGATGCCGACGGCCTGGCTGCCCAGGCTGTTGAGCCATTGGCCGGCGTTGGGGCGACCACGCAGGATTTCGATGAGGACGTCGCTGTCCAACACCAGGTCTGGCCTAGTCACGGCTGCGTCTCTCGGCCTGGGCGCGCAACTCGCGGGCGTAGGTCACGCTGTCTACGATGTCGGTCCGATCGGCCCAGAGGCCAAAGAGCGGCGAGCGAGCCAGTTCAGCAGCTGTACCGGCAGGCTCACGGGCGCTTTGCTGTTCGGGCGTAATCACCACGGTGATGTCCGCCAGCCCAAGCGGAACGCTCTCCGGTACGCGGATACGCACACTTCGATCTGGAAGGATGTTGGTTCTTACGACAATGGTTGTGTCCATGGCACACCTCTCACAGCAACCATTCAAGCGTCCTATGTCAGTCTGACACAGATTCTAGCACGGTGAGGCAGGGCCGTCAACTGACCCAGACGGCGCGCGAACCCGGAATCCCAAACAAATCCTGAATGCAGGACGGACAACTTCTGAACACGACCGCGGTATATTCGGATCAACAACGGGCCGGCAGGTTGTTCCGCCCCGGATGCTCCCGGGGCGGTTGAGCTTGCAGACACGGCGGGTCAGGCAGATCCCGCAATGTGCTGTGCCGCGTCTACGCGCGCAGAGTCGCGCCGAGCTCCTGCTCCAACCGCCTGACGATCCTGGCGCGCAGCTTGCTCGTGTCCTGGTCGGTCAACGTGCGGTCGGCGGCCTGGAAGGTGAGCGCGTAGGCCAGCGACTTCTTGCCGGCCGGGATCTGCTTGCCGCGGTAGATGTCGAACAGTTGGACGTCGGCCAACTGTTTGCCGCCGGTCTGGCGGATCAGCGCGGCCACCTGGATGGCCGGGATCCCCTCATCGACCACCACCGCCAGATCTTCGTACACGGCCGGCTGGGTCGAGATGTCGGTCATCGGAATGGCCGCGCCCCAGGGCGCCAGCAAGGCATCCAGACCCAGCTCCAGCACGGCCACCGGCGTCTCCTCCGGGAGGTCGAACGCGGCGCGCACGATCGGATGCAGTTCGCCCACCGCGCCGACTTCGGCCCCCGCCACTGAGAGACGAGCAGTGCGACCGGGATGCATGGCCGGATGCTCGCCGCGCTCCCAGGTCACGTCCGGCAGGCTCAGGCGGCCGATCAGCGCCTCGACGATCCCCTTCAGGTCGAAGAAGCCGAGCGGTTCGTTGTCGTGCGCCAGCCAGGTGGTGGGCTCGCGCGGGCCGACCAGCAGCGCGGCCAGCCGCCGCGGCTCTGCGGGCAACGTCTCCCCCGGCCGCGGGGTGAAGACGCGGCCAACCTCGAAGATGGCGACGCGATCCAGGAAGCGCAGGTTGGCGCGCGCGGTGTTGAGCAGCCCCGGCAACAAGGTCCGGCGCAGGTGCGCGCGATCGACGGTCAGCGGGTTGAGCACGTGCACGTAGTCTGCCGGGTCTGGCGTGGCTTTGTCCGCGCGCAAGCGCCCCTCGTCCACGATATTGATCATCGAGTAGGTGATGACCTCATCCAGCCCGGCGCCGACCAGGATGTCGCGCACCTTCTCCTCGCCCTCCAGCGCGACGTTGCGGCGCTGTGGCGGCAATTCATCCTCCATCAACGTGATCGGCAACCGGTCGTAGCCGTAGACGCGGCCGATCTCCTCGGCCAGGTCCGCCGGGATGTTGACGTCTTGGCGGTGACTTGGTACAGTGACGAACAGATTGGTAGATTGATAGATTGGTAGATTGGTAGATTCACCATCTTGCCGACTGCCCAATTTACCAGTGTCCCAATTTACCAATTTACCATCTACCTGAAACTCCAACGCCTCCAGAATCCGCACCATCTCGGCCGCCGGGATCTCGATGCCCAGGATGCGGTTGACGTAATCGGGATTCAGGTCGATCTGCCGCGGCGCCGGCTTTCCGGGATATATATCGCCATAGACGGGCCGCACCGTGCCGCCGGCCAGCTCCGCCAGCAGTTGACCGGCGCGCGCCAGCGCCCGCACCGTCAATTCCGGGTCCACCTGCTTGCCGAAGCGGCTGGCGGCCTCGCTGCTCAGCTTGAGTAGTTGGCTGGTGCGGCGGATGCTCAGGAAGTTGAAGTTGGCCGATTCCAGCAAGACGGTCGTCGTGTCGTCGTGCACCTCGGTGTCCGCGCCACCCATGACGCCGGCCACCGCGATCGCGCCAGCCGTGTCGGTGATCATCAGCATGTCGGGGTCCAGCGCCCGGTCCACGTCGTCGAGCGTGGTCAGGTGTTCGCCCGGATGGGCGCGGCGCATGATGATGGTCGGCCGGTCCGAGACACCAGGTTTCTCCGAGAAACCTGGTGTCTGGGTGCCCGCGCGGGCGCGCAGCAAGTCGTAGTCGAACGCGTGCAGCGGCTGGCCCAGCTCGAGCATGACGTAGTTGGTGACGTCCACCACGTTGTTGATCGGCCGCATGCCGGCGCGCTGGAGGCGTTGCTGCATCCAGAGCGGTGACGGGCTGACCGTCAGCCCCTCGATCAAGGCCGCGGAGTAGCGCAGGCACAGGTCCGGGTCCTCGATGACGATGCCGGTGAAGTCGGCGTCCGGCACGATCGCCACGGGCTGGCGGTCGAGGATGGTCAGCGCATCCCGGCGCAGCGGCTGGTCGGTCAGCGCGGCTATCTCGCGAGCGATACCGACCACCGACTGGAGATGGCCGAACGCGCCCTTGATATCGAACGTGAACACAGTGTCACCCATGTAGTCGATCAGCGGCACGCCCACCGGCGCGTCGTCGGGCAGGATCAGGATCCCCTCGTGCTCGTCGCTGAGGTCCAACTCCTTCTCGGAGCAGACCATCCCCGCGGACTGGATGCCCCGGATTTTGCCGGGCTTGAGCCTGGCGATGCGGCGCTCTGCGCTGTGGCCGTCCACCAACCGCGCGCCCGCCACTGCGAAGGCGACCTTCGGCCCGTGGCCGCCGCTGAGGTCCCGGCCCACGAAGGGGTAGAGGTTGGGCGCGCCGGTGACCACGGTCAGCGGTTCGGCCGCGCCGTACGCCACCCGCGCCAGCACCAGCCGGTCGGCATCCGGGTGCTGGGTAACCGACAGGATCCGCCCGACGAACAGTTTGTCCCGGTCCCACAGCTCACCGATCTGGGTCGCCGACTCGACCTCCAGCCCGGCCAGGGTCAGCCGCTCGGCCAGGGCCGCTGGTGAAATGGTTATGTCAACGTAGTCTTTCAGCCAACTCAACGGTATTTTCATGGTACGCGCTCCGTCTACTCATCCGAACTGCCCCAAGAACCGCAAATCGTTCCCGTAGAAATACCGGATGTCGTGGATGTCGTATTTCATCAGGGCGGGACGCTCGACGCCGAAGCCGAACGCGAAGCCGCTATAGAGCTCCGGGTCGTAGCCGCCGTTGCGCAGCACGGTCGGGTGGACCATCCCTGCGCCGGCGATCTCCAGCCAGCCGGAGTACTTGCAGACGCCACACCCCTCGCCGCCGCACAGGATGCAATCCATGTCGGCCTCGATGCTGGGCTCGGTGAACGGGAAGTAGCTGCCGCGCACCCGCAGCCGCCGCCCCGCGCCGTACATGCGACGGGCAAACTGCTGCAACGTGCCGACCAGATCGGTCAGGCGGATGCCCTTGCCGACCGCCAGCCCCTCCACCTGGTAGAACTGGTGCTCGGAGCGGGCGGTGATCTGTTCGTAGCGATAGCATTTGCCCGGCAGGATCACGCGGATCGGCTCCGGGCAGCGCTCGCGCATGACGCGAATCTGGCCAGGGCTGGTGTGCGTGCGCAGCACCAACTCGCGGGCCGAAGTCGGTTTCTCCGAAAGATCGGGGCTGCCCTGGGTGACCCAGAAGGTGTCCCACATGTCGCGGGCCGGGTGATAGGGTGGCATATTGAGCAACCCGAAGTTGTATTCGTCCGTCTCGACGTCCGGCGCGTCGTACACCTGGAAGCCCATCTCCGCGAAGATAGCGTAGAACTGGCGCAGGGTCTGGGTGGTGATGTGCAGGTGGCCCAGCGCCGGCAGGCGACCCGGCAGCGTGACATCGAGCGCGGCGCCGGTCAGCTCGACCTGCAACGCGGCCGCCTTCAGCGCCTCCTGCCGTTCGGCGAACGCGGCCTCCAGCGCATTCTTGACTTCGTTGGCCGCCTGCCCGTAGGCCGGCCGCGCCTCGCGCGGCAGCGTGCCCAGCAGTTTCATGGTGTCGGTCAGAGCGCCTTTGCGCCCGAGATAGCGCACGCGCCAGGCCTCGAGGCCGGCCGCGTCCGCCGCGTCCGCCAGCGCGGCCAACGCCTCGGCCTGTAATCGAGATAACTCTTCGTGCATGAGACCTCCAACGTCTGGTGGCTGGTAGATTGGTAGATTGGGCATTGGGTATGGGTATTAGTGCCTGACCCCCGAAATTCTTGTTTTTTGTGCAAGGATTTTGGGAGTGGCGGCTGTCGTCTTTTTGGTTCCGGCTTGTCCGGGTTAGGTCCTTCATACGCCAGGTTGCCAATTTTGTAAAGTGCGACGCTTACGCGATGCTAGACATGAGCGTTGGTAGATTGGTAGACACGTCGATGGCGCGCCCACCCTTCGTCGTACCCTATCACCCCGTCACCGTGTCACCCTGTCACCGTGTCACCCTGTCACCGTATGGCCCTCACCCGCGTTCCCGGCACCGGCACAGACGCGGCGATCTGTTCGACGACCACGGTGGCCTCGACGTTCTTGATGCGCGCCGACGGGCTGATGATCAAGCGATGCGCAAAGGTTGATTCCAGCAGCGCCTTGATGTCGTCCGGGATGACGTAGGTGCGCTCCTGGAGCGCGGCGTAGGCGCGGGAGGTCTTGAACAAGGCCAGGCTGCCGCGCGGGCTGACGCCCAGATAGATGTCTGGGTGGCGGCGGGTGGCGCTGGCCAGCGCGACGATGTACTCTTTGATCAGATCGTCCGCGTAGATTCGGCGCACTGCGGCCTGCGCGACGAGCAACTCCTCGGCCGTCACCACCTGGCCGATGTCCTGCACCGGGTGATGCTCCCGTTGCGATTCCAGGATGCGCATCTCGTCGGCCTCGGAGGGATAGCCCAGGCTCACCCGCATCATGAACCGGTCGATTTGCGCCTCGGGCAGCGGGAAGGTGCCCTCATATTCGATGGGGTTTTGCGTCGCCAGCACCAGGAACGGTTGCTCCATGAGATAGGTCACCCCGTCCACGGTGATCTGGCGCTCCTCCATCGCCTCCAACAGCGCGGATTGGGTTTTGGGGGTGGCCCGGTTGATCTCGTCGGCCAGCACGATCTGGGCCATGACCGGTCCCGGCCGGAACTCGAACTCGCGCGTCTTTTGGTTGAAAACCGAGACACCGGTGACATCGCTGGGCAGCATGTCCGGGGTGAACTGGATACGCCGGAACGAGCAGCCGACCGATTTGGCGATCGCGCGCGCCAGCATCGTCTTGCCGACCCCCGGCACATCCTCGATCAATAGATGCCCTTCGCACAGCAGCGCGATCAGCGTCATCTCCACCTCGCGCCGTTTGCCGATGATCACGTGCTCGACGTTGTTGACCACGCGCTCGGCCAGCGCCGTGATGGCACTGAGGTTTTCCATGAAATGACTCCTGAGTGATGAGGCTCAGTAGATCACAGTATCAAGCTCTGGGCGGTCACGGACCCGCCCGATTCCGGATCGGGCGAGAGCAAATCGTGATTTACTGAGGCTAGTACACGTGGGCATAAATTTCTCCACGATTCCTGCTCCCCGCCGGTCCG
>MNXL01000357.1 GCA_001871755.1 Anaerolineae bacterium CG2_30_64_16 | reverse complement strand
CAGGTAGGGGCAGCTCAAGGCGGATCCGTGATCCGCCGCTTGCCCGCCGAGTCACGGACTCGGCTTGAGCAGATTTGTCCCCGCCTTAGCGACATAAGCCGCGCTACCACGCTCCACGCTCCACGCCCCACGCCCTACGTCTAACGTTTTGCGTTTTACGTCTTACGTTTCTCCCACAGCGCCTCGACCTCGAACCAATCCAGACCCTGCCAGCCGAAGCGCCGCATGTCCACGTCGCCGCGCGCGTCGAACTCGACCCCCTCCTCCTCCAGCAGTTGGCGCTGCAACGTCGCGTCCATGTCCGCCCGGGAGATGCTGATCCGGCCGGCGTGGTTGATGACCCGCTGCCAGGGCACTTCCTCGGCTCGCGCAGGCGTCAACGCGTTCAGCGCCCAACCGACCGTGCGCGCCGCCCGCGGGTGACCCAGCAGCGCGGCGATCTGCCCGTAGCTGGCCACCTTGCCGCGCGGGATCTGTTGCACCAGCAGGTAGACGCGTTCGAAGAAGCTGGGGTCCATAACCATCACCTCCCACGGTCGAGCGACCGTAACCGGGAGATTGTACTACCAGTTGGGAGTGATGGCAACCTGGAATCGTGCGACCGTTCGACATCAGTCTGCCACGGGCGTCGTTTCGATCTCGTGAATCAGGAAAGGCAGGTTTGGGGATGTGAAACTGAGGCCAGGCGCCGGAATGCGGTGATGCTTGATGTCGGGCGGAACGTGTTTGTGATGTGGATCGATGCCGGCCAGCGTTGGGTCGACGGGATGAGGTTGCGAGTCATACCAGTAGAGCTTCTCGCTGCCGCGCCAGACTTCGTAGCCATAACCTTCGATGACCAGCGGGCCGGCGTCCCAGGTGAGGCGCTCATATACGACCAGACGATACCCGGCGGGCAGCACGATGTCACCGGTCAGCTCGGCGTACTGTGGGCCGCGCTGCGTTACGATCAGCGTGGAGTAGAGGAGTGATGCGAACTGCTGGCGCAGTGTGTAGATGAAGACTTCATACTCACGCAGGGAACGGAACGGGTTCATGGCGCGCGGTCCTTTCGATCACCGCAACGATGCTCGGCGTTCTGGCGCGCAGCGAACCCACTGCGGTCTTGTATTGCTCGCGCCGCCGCAGCCACACCTTATACGCGCTGGCCCACGCGGTCCAATCCCGCACCCAGGCATCGTCAGGTGGTTCCTCCCCACTCACGTAGGATTCGTAGAAAGTCTCCGAAAGCACACCGTACTTGCGTTCGTAGGCACGCATTTCATCTTCAAGAGCGTAGATATCTTGCAGAATGTCGTCGAGTGTCATTGCCAGGCTCCTGTCGTTGACCGAGGCGCTTTACCTCTTCACCTGAACTATGGTAACATAGAACCGCCTCCGTCGCAAAGCCAGATACGCGTAAATGCTCGACATCTGCTCTACTGCGCGCGCTCCTGCGCGATGGCGCTCCCCCTTCGCGCTTGCAGTGGTTTGGGGATTCCGTGGTACAATCCCCGCTTGGGTTGACGCACGCCCCCAACACCTGAGGACAAGGAGACTGCCGCATGTTCAAGCGACTCGAAATGGCGCCCCCGGACCCGATCCTGGGTCTGGCCGAGGCCTTCGACAACGACCCAAATCCGGCCAAGATCAACCTGAGCATCGGGGTCTACAAGGATGCTCACGGCAAGACACCCATTCTCCAGACGGTCAAGGCCGCCGAGGAGTTCATCCTGCGCCATGAAGCCACCAAGAGCTACCTGGGAATCGACGGGATGCCGGAGTACGCCGCGGCCACGCGGGCGCTGATCTTCGGCGCGGGCCACCCGATCGTGGCCGACCGCCTGGCGGTCACCGCTCACGCGCCGGGTGGCACCGGCGCGCTGCGCGTGGCGGCCGATCTGATCCGCAATGTCAGAGGAGATGCCGCGGTCTGGGTCAGCCAGCCCACCTGGCCCAATCACCCCAGCGTCTTCCGCGCCGCGGGCCTGCGCGTGAACAGCTATCCGTACTTCGATCCGGCCACGAACAGCCTGGCCTTCGCTGAGATGCGCGCGGCGTTGGAGAAGATCCCGGCGGGCGACGTGGTGGTGCTGCACGGCTGTTGTCACAACCCGACCGGGATCGACCCGACCCCGGCGCAGTGGGCAGCGATCGCCGACGTGGTCGCCGCGCGGGAACTGCTGCCGCTCTTCGACTTCGCCTACCAGGGGTTCGGAGAGGGCCTGCGCGAGGACGCGGGGGGGATCTTGGGGCTGTGGCGGCCAGGGGGGGAGATGCTGATCGCCAGCTCCTTCTCCAAGAACTTCGGGCTGTACAATGAGCGCGTGGGCGCGCTCACGTTGGTCGCGGGGACCGCTGCGGCCGCGCAGGCCGCGCTGAGCCACATCAAGATCTGTATCCGGGCCAACTACTCCAATCCACCGGCCCACGGCGCAAAGATCATCACCACCATCTTGGGATCCCCCGAATTGCGCGCCGAGTGGGAGGAGGAGCTCACGGGGATGCGGGGGCGCATCTGGGAGATGCGGCGGCGTTTCGTGACCGGGCTGGCCGCGCAGGGCGTGACGCGCGATTTCTCCTTCATCGCGCGGCAACACGGCATGTTCTCCTTCACCGGGCTGACCAAGGACCAGGTGCGCCGGTTGCGCGATGCGTATTCGATCTACATTGTGGATTCGGGCCGGATCAATGTCGCCGGCCTGACCGAGACGAACCTGCCGGTGCTGTGCAAGGCGATTGCGGAAGTGCTGTAGGCTTTCCCGGCAGAGTTGGGGTATAATCCTCTCGTGGCGCGTTGGCGCGCCAAAGTGCTGGGGCCGGTCTCCCGACCGTGCCCCCATATCCCAGCACTTTGGCGCGCTAACAGAGGATTTGACTTCTATGGCACTGTTGAACATGCGAGATGTAAGCGTCGGGTTTGGCGGCGCGCTCGTCCTGGAAGGCGTCAGCCTGCAAATCGAGCGCGGGGAGCGGGTGGGGCTGCTCGGCCGCAACGGCGTGGGCAAGACGACGCTGCTCAGAATCATCGCGGGCGAGCTGGCGCCCGATGAGGGGACCATCGTTCGCCAGCAGGGCCTGCGGGTGGCCTCCCTGGCCCAGGCGGTGCCCCAGGGGCTGAGCGGCGCGGTCGCCGAGATCGTGGCGGGCGGGCTGGCCCCCACGGACGCGGGGGCCAGCCTTGCGACCGGCGGCGAAGAAGATGCGTGGCGGCAACGGCTGCAAGTTGACACGATCATCTCCCGGATGCAGCTCGACCCCGCGGCCGACTTTGCGTTGCTTTCCGCGGGGATGAAGCGGCGGGTGCTGTTGGCCCGGGGCCTGGTCTGCGATCCTGACATCGTGCTACTCGACGAGCCCACCAACCACCTGGACATCGACGCCATCGCCTGGCTGGAAGATTTCCTCCGCCGCTACCGGGGCACCCTGATCTTCGTGACCCACGATCGCGCCTTTCTGAGGGCACTCGCATCCCGCATCATCGAGATCGACCGCGGCCGGCTCGTCGATTGGGCGTGTGACTACGACACCTTCTCCGCGCGCAAAGGGGCGGTGTTGGAGGCCGAGGCGACCCAAGAGGCGCTGTTCGACAAGAAGCTGGCCCAGGAAGAGGCGTGGATCCGGCAGGGAATCGAGGCGCGGCGGACGCGCAACGAGGGCCGGGTGCGGGCGCTGGAACGGCTGCGCGTTCAGCGCCGCGAACGTCGCGAGCTGCCCGGCCCTTTGCGGATACGATTCCAGGAAGTCGAGCGCTCGGGCAAGCTCGTGATCCGGGCCAAAGGTGTCAGCTTCAGTTACGACCCATCGCCGGGCGACACGTCGGACCACCGGCCCGTCGTGCGGGATTTCTCCACTACCATCATGCGGGGCGACAAGGTGGGCATCGTCGGTCCCAATGGCTCGGGCAAGACCACGCTGTTGCGGCTCTTGTTGGGCGATTTGCAGCCGCAGATGGGCGCGGTGGATCACGGCACAAACCTGGAGATCGCGTATTTCGACCAGTTGCGCGCCCAGTTGGATGAAGACCGCACGGTGCTCGACAATGTGGCCGACGGCCTGGAGTTCATCACCGTCAACGGCCGGCGCCGGCACCTGATCGGCTACCTGCAAGACTTCTTGTTCACCCCGGAGCGGGCGCGCGTCTACGCGGGCATCCTATCGGGCGGCGAACGCAACCGTCTGCTGCTGGCGCGCCTGTTTGCGCGGCCCACCAACGTACTGGTGATGGATGAACCCACCAACGACCTGGACCTGGAGACGCTGGAGCTGCTGGAGGACCTGCTGCTGGAGTACGAGGGCACTCTGCTGATGGTCAGCCACGACCGGGAACTGCTCAACAACGTGGTGAGCAGCATCCTGGCCCTGGAAGAGGACGGCTGTGTCGCCGAGTACGCGGGCGGCTACGATGACTGGATACGCCAGCGTCCCGAACTGGCGGGAGCAGGCCGGCCGAATGCCGCCACCGCGGCCGACAAGGCGGCATCCAGGCCGGCGCCGGCGAACCCCTCCCCCGACCCCAGCTCCAGACCCGACCGGGCGCGCGGGCTGACCTATCGGGAACAGCGGGAGATGGAGGCGCTGCCAGGGCAGATCGAGGCGTTGGAGTCTGAACAGAGTCGGTTGTACGGGCTCATGGCCGACCCGGCGATCTACCAGGGGGGCGGCGACGAGGTGGTGCGGGCCACCGCCCGGCTGGAGGCGTTGGAGCGAGAGCTGGCCGAGGCGTACAAGCGGTGGGAGGCGCTGGAGGCGAAGGCGACGCCAGGGTGAAAAAGTCATCTTCGGCCTGGGCTCGCACCGCCGGCACACCCCGCAGGAGCAGGCGCACCTGGCCGGTGCGGAGGTCTATCGCCGTGTGCGGCGCCTGGACTCCGACCCGGGGGACGTGGCGCTGGCTCCGAACTTCGGTTGACAACCGACCCGCGCGGATGTATGATAGTTCACGTTCTCCCCGGAAGTAGTCAGGAATATCGCGACCCACAGCGGAGTACGAGCATTGATAAACCCCAATCACTATGGCGCGACTTCGTCCGGCAGCCAGCAGCCTGAGCTGCCCCTCCGCCCGAACGCCGAGGAACACCTGGACATTAGCACTTTGGAGCGGTGGCTCTGGGACGCGGCGTGCGAAATCCGGGGCGCGACCGACGCGCCGAAGTTCAAGGATTTTATCCTGCCCCTGGTCTTCTTCAAGCGCCTGTCCGACGTCTTCGACGACGAGTTCGCCGCGTATGTGACCCAGTACGGCAGCGAGGAGGTTGCGCGTGCCATCATCGAGGCCGACCACGCCGATGCCCTGGCGACCGGCCGCAAGCCCATCGTGCGCTTCTACATTCCCCAGGCCGCCAACTGGCATGCGGTGCGCCACCATCCCGCGGACGGCAAGCTGGGCGAGTTCGTCACCGACGCGTTCCGCAGGGCGGTGGAGCTGAACCCCGACCTGGACGGCACGCTGAACGTCAAGGACTACAACGAGCGGCAGAGCGGCCAGCGCATCCTGGACGACGACCGGCTGGTCGCGCTCATCGAGGTGCTCAACCGCCACCGCCTGGGATTACACAACGCCGAGGCTGACATCCTGGGCCGGGCCTATGAATACCTGCTGCGCAAGTTTGCAGAGGGCCAGGGCCAGAGCGCGGGCGAGTTTTACACGCCCAAAGAGGTCGGCTGGCTGATGGCGGAGCTGCTCGACCCCGAGCCGTACACCACCATGGACGATCCCACCTGCGGTTCGGGTGGTCTGCTCATCAAGAGCCGGCTCTACTACCACCAGCGCCACCCCGACAAGCCGGGGGGCGCGCCGCACCTCTACGGCCAGGAGTTGAACCCCGCGACCTACGCCATCGCCAAAATGAACATGTTCCTCCACGACTTCGGCAACGCGGCCATCGCCATCGGCGACACGATGCGCCGGCCCGCGTTCGTGGCGGAAGGCGCGGGGCTGATGCGATTCCGGTACGTGACCGCCAACCCGATGTGGAACCAGAAGAACTACACCGCGGAGCTGTACGAGAACGACCCCTACGGGCGCTTCGCGCTCGGCACACCGCCCGCCTCCTCCGCGGATTGGGGCTGGGTGCAGCACATGGCTGCCTCGTTGGACGACAGGGGCCGCGCGGCCATCGTGCTCGACACCGGCGCAGTCTCGCGCGGGTCGGGGAGCAAATCATCCAACAAGGAGAGGAGTATCCGCCAGGCGTTCGTGGAGAACGATTGGATCGAGGGGGTCATCCTGCTGCCCGAAAACCTTTTCTACAACACGACCGCGCCGGGCATCATCCTGCTGCTGAACCGGGCCAAGCCGGCCGAGCGCCGGGGCCAGATCCTGCTGGTCAACGCGTCCAACTACTTCGTCAAAGAGAAGCCGAAGAACGTGTTGACCGACGAGGGCGCCGCCGCGGTGGTGGAAGTGTACCGGAAGTGGGAGACGCGGGAGAAGCTGAGCCGGGTCATCACGTTGGCGGAAGCGCAGGAGGCGGATTATAACTTAAGTCCGTCGCTGTTTGTGGAGGTGAACGACGAGGCATATCACCGCGCTCTGACCCAGATCCTTGCCGACCTGAGTGAAGCTCGTGCCCAACGTGAACAGGCCGACAGCAACTTGCGGAAGGTCTTGGGGACTCTGAGATTGTCGGGAACAGGTGAGTGATGACCCATTCTGGACATGCGTTTGGATGGAAGACCGCACGCCTCGGGGATTTGGGCGCGATTAGTGGAGGCAGCACGCCTTCCACCAAGATTCCCGAGTACTGGGATGGAGACATCCCTTGGCTGGTTCCAGGCGAAGTTACTCGCCACAGAGGTTTGTTCATCACAGAAACCGAGCGGATGATAACAAAGGCGGGACTTGAGAACAGCGGCACCCGACTTCTACCTCCAGGCACCGTCCTAATGACTAGCCGTGCAACCATCGGGGAAGTGGTCATCAATACTGTCCCGATGGCCACCAATCAAGGTTTCATCAACGTTGTCTGTGATGAGAGGGTTGTGTTCAACGAGTTTCTGGCCTTCTGGATTCAAAACAACAAGGATGTGCTTGTAGCGCGTTCTCATGGTGTCACGTTCAAGGAAATCACAAAGCCGAACTTCAAACTGGTACCGATTCTTCTCCCTCCACTCCCTGAACAGCGCGCCATCGCTCGCGTCCTGCGCAACGTCCAGGCGACCAGGGAGGCCCGCCAGCGCGAAGCATCCCTGCTGGACGAGTTGTTCCGCAGCCTGCTGGAGGAGTTGATGACGGGACGGGTGTCGGCGGTGGGGGTAGGCGAGCCCTAATGTTAGGCCCATGGAAGAGAGCAGGGCCATCCTCGGACTAGAAAAAGGAAAGGTGGCAATGTTCACTCTTGAACTGCGGGGGTGGTGGTGGACACCAGACAAGTCCGAAAGTCCTGTACCTGGCACACTCATATTTACCGAAGCGCGCGCGCTAAACCTCAGCCTGATGGGTTCCCTCAGCGATGAGGGTTACCCAATGGAAGGGATAGGATTGGGACAGCCCTTGCCCCTCGTCCTCGGTATAGTATCTGGGCAAGAAGTGACGTTGGTTGAGGCCGTTCCACATCGAAGACACTTCTCGGTCCCTGGGTTCAATAACGTCGAGTATCGTGTGGGTATAGCGTATCTGGGCCAACATTACGACTCGGTTGCTGACATATCATTCTCCAAGATCGGACTCCGCTTCACTCATCTGGAAGACTGGATGGCGGAGGTGAAGACCTATACTCGATTACCGGAGCCAGGTAGCTCGCTCCGAAGGCACGAGGTGGGATTCGAGCAGGAGAAGCCCACTCCTCAGCCGATCAAGGATGGAACAGTCACACTCGGTTACGATGCGAAAGTGAAGGAGGATGCCCTATCTGCTGCCATCCAGGTCTCCGCCTGCATGAGAATCGAGCTTGGGAAGAAACTGGACGTTAATGAGTGGTACAGAGGGTATATCCAGCCCATCGAGAATCTGCTCAGCCTTGCTGCTGGCACGTCAGTTTTGACCAGAGAGCTTGTCGCTTACTCGCCGGAGGAACGGGCTCGACCGCCGATCCAGGTTGTTGGGGCGGGCTTTGTGGCTGAACGTGAGCGGAGTAGCCTGCTCACTCGGGACACAATGCTGTTCACAGCCAAGGATCTTGAGTGTAGCTTTGGCGAGATGCTTACCCGTTGGCTTGTGTTCGAGGACGAGTACAGGGACGTTCTTAACCTATACTTCAGTATAGCACGCAGCCCTCGCATGTATCTCGAACACCAATTCCTCAGCGTCGTGCAGGCCCTCGAAGGGTATCACCGGCGCCGCTTTCCGGGGACCGAACTTCCCGCTGACAAACACGCACAGAGGCTAGAGGCCATTTTAGGTGCAGTACCTGAGAAGTACCGTGATTGGCTGGAGAAGGAGTTGCGCTTCAGTAACGAGTTGAACCTGGCCAGCCGGTTGAAAGCTATGATCGGCATCGCCGGAGATGTATTCACGCCGTGGACGCCAAACTCAAGAAAGAAAGCGTCTTTCGTCAGAAAAGTAGTTGACGCGCGCAACTACCTAACGCACTACGCATCTGGACAGCCGCCGCGACCTCTTGATACAGGAAAACTATTCGACCTAACTGAAGCTCTCTCGATTCTTATGCAGACTCTCTTGCTAGCTGAGCTTGGCTTCACCCCTGAGAGAAGAGCCGACTTGTTCCGACGCAACCAACGCTATGGATGGACGACAACGCGCACCAAAAGCACGCACTAGACTGTGGTTGCCTGCGACGCCAAAATCGCCGCGCTGGAACGGGAGAGCGCGCTGCTGGATGAGTTGTTTCGTGGCCTGCTGGAGGCGTTGATGACGGGGCGGGTGGGAGTGGATTTGCAGGGACTTCAGGCCGAGACAGAGTTGCCTCGAATACCAGTCTGCGGTAAACTACTGGCGCATTTCGGCTGAGTGTCGCTTTGACAG